>JAAYVF010000047.1 GCA_012517325.1 Myxococcales bacterium
CATTGAAAAACAGATCGTAGACATCTGGAAGAGGCACATCGGCGAGATGCTCCTGCCCGTGCAGGAGAAAGCCATTCAGCAATATGGCCTCTTCGAATCCCGCAACCTGATCGTCTTCTCACCCACCTCCTCGGGCAAGACATTCATCGGCGAGATGGCCGCGATCAAGGCGGCCCGTAAAAAGCTCAAGGTCTTCTACCTGGTCCCGCAGAAGTCGCTCGCCGAGGAGAAGTTCGTCGAATTCAGCGAACGCTATGGCGAGGTCGGCATTCGCGTCGTCATCTCCAACCGCGACCACCGCGAGTTCGACGAATTGATCCAGCGCGGTGACTTCGATATCGCTATCGTGGTCTACGAGAAAATGCAGGGTCTGCTCGTGAACACACCTTCGTTGCTCACCAGCGCTGGGCTGATCGTCGTCGACGAACTCCAGATGATCACCGACGAATTCCGTGGGCCGGTGCTCGAAGTGCTGCTCACGCGGATCGTGACGTCGGACGCCAGTCCGCAGATTCTCGGCCTTTCCGCCGTGCTCGGCAAAACCGACCGCCTGGAGAAATGGCTGAAGGCACGCGTCCTCGTCGAGGCGCAGCGTCCCGTTGAGCTTCGCAAGGGCATCCTGTGCCAGGGAGTGTTCAACTACCGCGAACACAATTCGGGCGCCGCAGGGTCGGAGGACATGGTTTGGGACGACAACAATTCCAAGAACGCCGATCTCCAGCTGCTACTCAACATCGCGCACCTCGCCCAACGCGGCGAGCAATGCATGGTCTTCATGCGGGATCGCAACTCGACGGTGTTCGCGGCGCGCAGTCTGTCGGACCTGGTGTCACTTCCTTCCGCGACCGAAGCCATCGAGGAACTCGCCGACATGGAGGACACCTACGCCCGCGAAATTCTCACTGAGCTACTCACCCAGGGCATTGCCTTCCACAACTCCGATCTGACCTGGGCCGAGCGCCGCTTGATCGAAAAGCACTTCCGCGCCGGGACCATCAAGGCGCTGTTCTCGACGTCCACCCTGGCAATGGGCATGAACCTCCCGGCCAAGAACGTGTTCGTCGATTCGCAAAAGTGGAAATACTCTTCCAAATTCCGCCGCTGGGTCACCGAGGACATCACGCGCAGCGAATACGAGAACATGAGCGGCCGCGCCGGGCGACTGTCGCTCGCCTCGGACTTCGGGCGCTCCATCATGGTCAGCCTGGGCGATTATCCGGCGAAGGCGATGGCGCGGCACTATATCGAGGGGAGCTTTGAAGACATCACGCCGACACTCGCCAACGCGCCGCTAGAGAGCCACGTCGTCAATCTGATCGCATCGGGCCTGTGCGCAACGCGGGAAGAACTCTACCACTTCCTCCTCGGCAGCTTTACCGGCCATGAGGTTTGGCGGCAGAAGCAGACGCTCGATCAGTTCCGCAAGGATGTCGACCAAGCTGTGGACATCTGCATCTCGTGCTCCACGGTGGTCGAACACGAGGGGCAGCTGGTCATCACCGAGTTGGGGCGTACCTGCGCTTCACAATGCCTGCACCCAAAGACGGCCTTCGCCTTCTTTCGCTGGGCGCAATCGGCGAAGGATCGTTTCTCCACCGAGTTCGAGATGCTGGTGATCGCCGCGCGCAGCCACGACGCCAACGACATATACGTCACGATGTCGACCGAGGAGAACCGGCGCGCCGGGTATCGGGACCAGGTGTTGAATCGCGCCCGTGGCGGCGACATCGCGCAGTGGGCCGTTTTTCAGGCGGTCGCCAAGGAAACGCACTGCATTTACGAGGTGAACAAACGGTACAAGCTCGCGCTCATGATGGACGACTGGATCGAGGAGCTGCCGATCAAAAAAATCGAGCAGGGATACCGGGTCTGGGGCGGCGCAGTGCGACGGGTCGCCGAGGAATTCGATTGGCTCATTCACGGCATGGCGCTCGTGTGCGAGATCGCCGGGTGGAACGAGAAGCAGGTTGACCAGGTCCACGATTTGTCGCTGCGTCTGACCCAGGGCATCAGGAACGATGCGGTGGAGTTGGCTCGCATGAATCTTCGCGGGGTTGGCCGCGCCGTCCTGCGAAAGCTCGTGGATTCAAAATTGTGCGATCAGAGTGCCCTTGAAGAATCATCCGAGGCTCGACTCAGTGAAATCCTCGGCCCGAAGACCGGCAAGAAATTGTTCGACCTGGTTCGTGAGGGCGCGCCAACGGCGATGCACCAAGAAGAGGAAACTGCTCCTGTGGGATTAGTCGAACCCAATTTCGAAGCCGACCCCATGCCAAGCCTTATCCTCGATATCAAGCAGCACCGCGTGTCCTACAAAGGCGCGATGGTCGACCTGCAACCGACGCCGCTCAAGTTCATCGCGCTTCTTGCGAAGAAGCCCGGCAAGATCGTGACCAAGCAGGAAATTTACAACAGCATCTGGGGCCTCAATGACGCGGCAGACAATCCGATCTATGACCATCAGATCACCGACACAAGGCACACGCTGGTACGAGCATTAGAGAGATTAGCTGGAAATGGGAATGGTATCCGATCTCAGGAAGTACGGGGTCTTATCAAGACCAAGCCGCGCGTCGGTTACTGGCTTGACTTGCCAGGAGATCAGGTTTGCGTCCATGAATGAAAGACACATGTGGAGGACAAAATGGGCTATCCAAGTAGTTTCTTTTTGGCTACTTGAAATTCTTCGTCGGACAGGATCCCTTGCTCCTTTAACGTTGCTAACTTTTGAAGTTCATCTGACAGATTTGTCGCCGGTGTTGTTACTTGCGGTGCCCGAGACTTACGGATAGCTTCATCAATATAATTTTTAATCTCCCTAGCGATTGCATTGTTTTTAGTCTGGGCAAACATGAAAGTGTTTTCGTCTTTTGTTGCGGCTAATAAACCGCCTTTGCTTTCATTGCCACCGGGAATTGTGAATTGAAGATAGCCGCTAAATACCGCACCCGCTTCTTTGAATTGAATAGCCACAATTGATGAAAAGGGAATCTCCTTGGTGCCCTTGAGGCCTTTATTCAGAAAACCCAGGACGCCCTTTGGGGTAATCGTTACCCTGTCTTCGAATATCTCTAACAAATCCCCTACGCCCTTCATAGTATAGACTGTGTTCATTGCCTACTCCTTTTTGTCGTCCCGTAAGTATGCCGGTTCAACCTGAACTTGATTGAAGCCAGTTTTTTATGGTTCGTCAACACACTATCATTTGTCTACTTCTTTGCTCTTCTCCACCCTGCTTGTATTGCCTCCTCCTCGGTGCAAAACCACTTTTCGCCCGCCGCTTCGTTGATCTGCGTCTTATCGTAGTTGTGCTGCCCGGGCACATGAAAGATCCGTTCGCCGCTGGCATTGATGTTACCTTTGATCTTGCACTTGCTATCTCCGGGAGCTGAGGGCGGTGCGCTATCGGGGGTGGGTGTTGGCGTCGCAGATTCCCCACCACCCCAAAGTCCCCGTCCCGCTTCCCGCGCCTCGCGCTCCAGCGCCCGGAATTCTTCCATCTTGGCAAACGGGTACCGCGTGTAGGCGTGGCCGTAACCCTGGCGGATAAGTTCAGCGTTAAGGAGAGTGCCGTCCGGCAAGAACACATAGGCAAGTAAACGCCCGTATTTGTCACGATGGTTCGTCGCGGCGCTCGCTTGGTCGAGTTCGAGGCGCACAGTCTTGCCATCCGCCATTTTGTGGGTGAAGGCGCTCGCTTCTTTGCCGAAGTACTGAACAGGTTTTCTAGGATCAACAGTCTCCGGGGTGTCCACCCCTATAAGTCGAACCTTGTCTTTATGTCCATCGATCTGAATCGCCAGCGTATCGCCATCGACTGCGCGAGTAACCGTTGCGGTAAGAGTGCTGCTCGAATCTTCGGCCAAGCACACCGTAGAGAGAAAAATAAAAGCCAGAAGTGCAAGCACTGAGGCCCGTTTCATCAAACACCTCCATTTTTCAGGATCCGATCTTTTACCGATAGTTTGCCGAGTGTTCGGCGATTCGTCAAAGCCAATCGCGGTCGCGGCTTCGGCAAACCGATAAAGAAACGACTTTGCAGCGAGGATTTCTCGGGCCGCAATCCGGTAAATTCCCAGCTATGCGAAAGCCCAGGCACATCGAGTCCCTGGAATACGGGCCAGGGAAGGAACTGAGAACGACAGACCCCAACCTCACCGAGATTTTCCGGGAGGTCAGATCGATCTATGCACTGGCCGATTTCCCAGTGGTGGTTCAGGGTGAAACCGGTACCGGGAAAGAAGGAATCGCCAGGGCGCTTCATTGGCACAGCCAACGACGCAGCAAGCCGTTCGTAGCGGTGAACTGTGGCGCAATTCCCGAAGGCATCGTGGACAGCGAATTTTTCGGCCACGAACGCGGGGCATTCAGTGGTGCGATCACGACCAGGAAAGGGCACTTCGAGGTCGCCAACGGCGGCACACTTTTTTTGGATGAGATCAGTGAGTTGCCACTGACTCTTCAAGCCCGCCTCTTGCGTGTTCTGCAAGAAAGCGAAATCGTGAGAGTAGGTAGTAGCCGCGTGATCAAAGTAGACGTTCGGATCGTAGCGGCAACGAACAAGGATTTGAAGACTCTCGTCGGCAAGGGGAAATTTCGCGCTGACCTCTACTATCGAATATCGACAGCTACTGTTCACCTCCAACCACTTCGGGAGCGACCCGCCGACATCATGATGCTCGCGAGAACTACTCGCGATGAGTGCCTGGCAAAAATAAAACGGTCGCCTGTTTTGCACTTTCAGCCGATCCTTGCTCGTGTTCTGCGCTCATATCCCTGGCCGGGAAATGTACGCGAGCTTAAAAGCACGATTGAGGTCGCAATTGCTCGTGCTGTCGGGGGACATCGAAAGACCATTTCAATCGCCGATCTTAATGACAATTGTCTACACCAAGAAAACCAGCAACCAGAAAACTTTCAATCTTCTCTTGAACGGCAAATTTCTCAATATTTGGTGTCCGAGCCAGACGCATCAATAATTTCAATCGCCTCCTTTCTGCACGCTGACTACTACAAAGTGCGACGCATCATTTGTAAAATAAAACAGATTCCTAAGTAGCTTTTGCTTCGAGCAGCTGCGTCCTTTTTTCTTCAGGGCTATTCAATGAACTATGCTTCTCGTAATTGGAATCAATATCAATTCAAAGGGTACAAGAAGAGTTGCAAGGGCCACAGTCAGCCGTCGTCTTTTTCGCACAATCCGACTCACGCAAAAGACATTCGCCACAAAAAGTAAAGACAAGATGCCCACCACGCTAAGTACTGATAGAAAGACAACCGCAATCAGGGACTTATTCCAATTGACGAACCAACTCCCACATTGAACAAACAGAACCAACAATCCCAAAAGCCACGCGCTAACAGGACTTGTTAGTTCTGAATGACCACGCTCGGAGGGATCGTGCATGAAGACCTGCCAGAATACCGGAATGATCGCAACAGCAAACCCAACACCGCCGATATTTCCCAACACGACACGTCTTAGATTGTTTCCAGGCTCGACCACAGAATCAATAATGCTTATTATAATGAAAGCAATACCAATACAGAACATTTTTACATTGAGTTTTGTGTGACGGCACAAAATCAATAATATACTTGTCGATACAAATGAAGTATAGAAACCCACACAGCGATAGCAGAACAAACACTGAACTCCATCTGCAGAAAGGCTACGCTGAGGTATTCTGTGACAGAAATGGCCAGCAAATCCTTCCAAGATCGCCCACATTGTCTCTCCTTTCACCGCTAGGAGATCAATCAGACCACCTCACTTCGTGCCTCAGACCCTCTCTGTGCGCATTGAGCAAATGGCTTGACTATTGCAAAACGCTACCTCTTAAGAGGACATTCCCCATTTTCCCGTTGCACTTTCCCTTTATTTGTACTTTTTGGCCCTTTTGAAGGTTTGCGAGTTGACCCTTGGCTTTATCGTCAAACATGCATTGCACACCACCGAAGGAAAAGTCCCCGCCAGCTTTCAGAACGACATACGGTGTGTCCGTAATGTCCTTGCCGATATTATCGATGGTTCCGGAAACAAGAAGAACCTTGTCCTTGAATTTTTCATCAGCTGCAACTTCGTTTGCTTTATAGGCGTTGAATAACTGGTCGGCCGTGATCGACACCGCCGGGCCTTCAGACTGGACGGATTTTGTTTCCTCTCTTTCAGAGCTGCAAGCTAAAAGTAGGGCAAAAATCAGACCAGCCATGAGTAGGACGAGAACAGTTTCCGTACGTCGATTCATGATTCCTCCTTTGTGAAAAGCGAGATAAGTCGTATGGTCCGGCATAGGCGAATTCCTCTGCCGTTGGTACGAGAGCGCTATGATCTAAGAAAGCCTGCCCCTTTCTTTTCTGGATATCGTGATAAACGTAGAGTGTTAGTGGTTCTTGAGAACTATTTTCGGGCGATCTGCAAACGGACTCGAGGAAAGGCATATTGCGAAAATCATTCTGGGCCCAAGACAGCAGGTAAATAATGACACCGATGCCGCCTAAGACACCGGTGAGAAAGCGAAGAGCATTATTACTATGTCTCCAGCCCGCTTCTTGGGTGAGTGCATCGGCAAGTATTGGCAGCATGAATAAGATGGCTATTGTCCGAGTCGTCAAAATTTCAGCCAACCAAAATAAAGGACCAATAACTAGCCCCCAGAAAAGTCCGTAGCAGCGACTGCATATCGGCGAACGCCATCGCCCAATGGCTAAGCAACGTGATTCCAGCCGATGGCAAGGCCAGTATTTGAAAAGGCTATTCATTTCAAGCACCAACAGGTTCTTTGAACTGGCGAATTAGTTGTTCAATGTGGGGGAGTTTTGAAGATTCAAAATAGTAATTTTTACCAGCAATCAAGACCCGATATTTTAACCAGATATTGCCGAGGCAAAGATTTGATGGCTCTGGACCAGTGATTTTGCTCCATTCCGCTTCCAGCGTGTGAAAGGCTGGTCTGCGGTTTTTTAGTTCATCGAATTTACTCGCCCATAAATGGCACCTTGCCTCACCGCGGCTTTTGTCCAGAAGAATCCCGAGAGCGGCAAGGACGAAAAATGTCACGATGTAGAGGAATAGTCCAACGATGAACCCAATTAGCCCCCACCAGCCCCTATGGACTCGCACTGCAGTTATCCCTTTTGGCGATGCGTAAAGGTTCCAGTAATCGAGCGAGACCCAAAGACAAGGCGTATTCGTGGTTTTTACGGCTTCAATTACGGGTAAGGCGACAGTAGGCGAAGCGACAGCATTTTCTGTTTGGCTTGCCCATCCGTCTAAAATCAGTTTCTTTTGGGCTTGAAATTCATCCTCAGATAGAATTCCCTTTTCTTTTAATTCGGCGAGTTTCTCAAGGCGCTCTGAAATATCCATTGGTCGTCTCACATCGAGAGGAGCTTTTTCTTTTGCTCACTGAACTCTTCCTCAGTAAGCACACCTTTTTCTTTTAGCTGAGCCAGCTTTTCCAGTTGAGCAAGAGCATCGGATGACAGCCCTGATGAGCTTGGTGGAGAAACGGCCTGTGAAGGAGCAAAGGGAATGGATGATGCGACTGCCGCTTGCGGCACAGCGCCCGTTGCTTTGAGCGGGACTTCACCTGCCAACACACGTTTTCGAACAGCCAAGTACCACGGGAAGACAATGATCCAAAGAATGACCGCTCCGAAAAAGATGGCCACGGGTCCAGAAAGACCTGTCTTGTATTTATTAATTTCGATCTTGGAAGCATCTGTCGCCGCCCAAATCGCAGTGCAAAGGATGAAAAGCGAGGAGACAAGGAGGCTTGAATTTTCCCCCGCTACTCCAGCAGCGACGCTGGACACAAAGACCATCGCAACCAACAACAGGATCGTGATCAGAATTGCACGGCCCATTACCGCTCCTCCTCAGGCTAAAGGTGTTGTCAAATGATACCCATAACTTGCAGTGTGCGCCTGTTCAGTTCTTTGATGATTCATGTAAGCTAAGCACAATTGAAAGCCTCCCGCAAGGATCTTGGAGGACAGAAACATTTCTCTCCTCCGTTTCTTCGAGCCACGCCGTGACTCTAGCTCTTGCTTGTGACATCCGGGGTCACATAAGCACACAAGGTCGGATTTAAATTCCCCGAACTCGATCTGCAATTCTCTCGCACGGATAAACGTGCCGATTTGAACTCACACATGGCCGATTTCGCTTTCTCGTTGGAGGCGCGTACACGGACAACGCGGAAGGAAGCGGGGGTATCCTTTACAAAACGCGGCGTTGCGTTCGGATGCTTTTTGCGTGCGTTCCTGGTGCTGTTGGGGTGTGCGGCACGGATTCATCGCGGCGACGAGGATGAAGCGCGCGGGATAGCGGATCGTCAGCGCGGCGCGGCTGATGGTAACCTCGCCGTCCTCCAGGGGTTGGCGCAGCATTTCCAGGACGTTGCGATGAAATTCGGGCAACTCGTCCATGAACAGCACGCCGTGATGCGCCAGACTGACCTGCCCCGGCCGCGGCACCGCGCCGCCGCCGATCAAGCCGGCGTCGCTCGCCCCGTGGTGCGGATTGCAGAACGGTCGTTCCGCCACCAGTCCGGTGCCGTTGAGCTTGCCGGCGATGCTGTAGATTTTATTGGTTTCCATGATCTGCGACAGGGCCAGCGGCGGCAGCAGGGTCGGCAGGCGCCGCGCCAGCATGGTCTTGCCCGAACCGGGCGGCCCGATGAGCAGCAGATTGTGGCCGCCCGCCGCCACGACCTCGAGCGCGCGCTTGGCGTGCGGCTGGCCGCAGACGTCGCTCAAATCCACGTCGGCGGCCGACGGCGTGTGGCCCCGAACCGGCGTCAACGGCGCGGCCCCGATCTCCCGCTCGTTGCGCAGCCAGCCGACCAACTCGGCCAGATGCGCAAATCCCCGCACCTCGATGCCCTCGACCGCCGCCGCTTCCGGCACGTTGCCCTGCGGCACCAACAGGCCCTCGTAACCCTGTTCCGCCAGATGCGAAGCGACGACCAGCACCCCGGATACGGCCTTGATCGAGCCGTCGAGCCCCAATTCGCCCAGCATGGCATGGGTGCGCGTGCGCAGCAGCGGCACCAGGCCGTAGGCCTGCATGATCGCGATGGCGATGGGTACGTCGAGCGCCGCGCCCTCTTTGCGCCGGTCGGCGGGCGCGAGGTTGACGATGGTGCGGTGATGGAGGCACGAAAACCCGCTGCTGGACAGTGCTGAGCGGACGCGCTCCTCGCTTTCGCGGACCACGCCGTCGGGCAGGCCCACGATGCGCAGCGCCGGCAATCCGCGCCCGGCGTGGACCTCGACCTGGATCGTGTAGGCATCCACGCCGATCGTCGCCGCCGAAATCACCTGACCCAGCATCGCCTCACCTCCGCTCACAAGCAGAGCAAGGGCGATGCCAACAACCGGGAATCGAGTTGTCCCTTATTTATCAACTTGTTACGAAGATGACTGAAAAAAGTCGGCCGGCAAATGCATTCGGCTTTCGGATTCATGCATCCGATTGCCGGAAAGCGAATCAGCACCCATTTTCAGCTTCGGGAAGGTCCAACTATGCCCTGATCGACCATCAACGCTAACCGCAGGCGTTACCGTCATCATCTCCGGACGAGGAATCCTCGTCGTCGTCTGTCATCCACCCGCCGGAGTCGTCGTCCGAATCATCGGTATCGTCGCCGTTGTCGTCATCGTCAAATGCGGTGTCGTCGCCGTTGTCATCATCCTGGTACGCGGTGTCGTCGTCGTCGGGATCATCATCGTCATCCTCCAGGCTGTACTGTCCGGTTACCAGAATATCGCCGGTCCCGCTGACCCGTACGCCGTGCCCGTTCTCCGTACTCGACCCGTCCGCGCCCTTGTAGGTCGCCATCCAGATCAAATCACCTTCCGGCGAATATTTCCGGGTATCGATCTCGCACTTCTTTCGATAGACATCATAAGGGGGAGATTTCAGTCGGCAGGAATGCCCGACGGCGAACGCGTTGTCCGCATCATCCAGGGCAATCGCCATGGCGATTCCCAAACGTTGATCCGGTTCACCAATGTACTGGTCGAACCAGGCCAGCGATCCGTCCGCCTCGACCTTCATCACAGTTAAATAACCGGATATTGCGCCGTCCGACCATTGGCCGGCGAGAATCGCGCTCCCCGTGGAATCGACGACGATGTCCTGCGCGGATCCTTGGACGCCCTCGCCATGGGCATAATTCCATTGGTATGCGCCGCTCGCACTGAACTTGACCACGAACAGGTTGCGGTCGGAACCGCCGATGAGCAGATTGCCGTCCGCGTCCAGGGCGATCGCATTCACGTCCAACCGGTCATCGCTAAAATCCGGCACATAGGATGAATCCCAGAGCAGATCGCCGTTCGCGCCGTATTTGATGGCATCGACGGAATACACCTCGTTCTTGATTTTCATCACGGCGAGGTAAATGTTGCCCGCCTCGTCCAACACCATGTCTCCGGCATAGTGATAGATCACCTCCGGTTCCGTATGGATGCGTTTCCAACGCGCATTGCCCGCGGCATCGTACGACACCAGCGCGATGCGGGTGTCCAGGCCTTCTTCCGCCGCATGGCCGCAAACGATGGTGTTTCCCGCAGTATCGGTTCGAATGTGGGTCGGCATATCGACAAAGTTATCCGGCACCACGTCCCAGACGGCGTTCCATTGCTGGTTTCCGTCGGCGTCATAACCCATGGTGCGGAAAATATCGCCGTCGCCCAACCCGGTAATGTAGACCTTGCCGTTGTCGCCGATGGTGACTTCGCGGGCGTCAAACGGCACCGCGAGTTGCCAATCCAACGTACTGTCAGCGGTAAAACAAACGAGCTGACCGCCGGCCATGGTCAAGTGGCAGCTTTCGTCGTTCGCGCCAATATCAGCGGCCCAGAGGCTGGTCCAGCCGTCGCCGGAATGCATTTCGTGTAGCAGATTACCCGTAGAATCATAGCGCAAGGTCACACCGTCGGCAAAAACCATTTGCGAGAGCAGCATCGCCGGAATCGCCACCAACAAGGTAATAATCGCTCTCATCGGGGAACCCTCCTTTTTCCAAAAAGCCGGACGAGTGAAGAACCACGCCATCGGCGAGTTTTCCACGATACTATTTAATTGTCAAGGATGTTATCATATGAACGTTATTCGATGAATTCGCCAACCGGCCCGCGCTCGATTGGCTCGGAAGACCCTCAATCGCGGGCGATCGAACTTGCCCGGTTCACAAGCGACAATGCGACAGATAAAACGTGAAAATCGGAAAACAATGATTGCGAACCAATCCCAATTTCTATATAAGGAAACAACGATCTTCCACGGACGTAAAAACCATGAAACACTCCTTTTTTCATCTTTTCGGCATTCTCTTGATCGTCCTCTGTTTTTTCCTCGCCGGTTGCGATAACGACGACCCGAATGACGAGCAATCGGCGGACGGCACACCGGCGGGCGACGACGATCAGGCGGTTGACGACGACGATGACAACGACGACGACAACAATGACGACAACGACGACGACAACGACGACGACAACGACGACAACGACGACGCCTTTTATCCGCCCGACCAAACCGGGCCTTATCCGGTCGGCGTGACGACGATTTACTTCACGGACGAAAGCCGGTGGCAGCTTTGGGGATTGCGCTATCGCGAGTTGCCGCTCGAAATCTGGTACCCGTCGACCGGCGTTGGCGGCGTGCCGAACGACATGACCGCGATGGTCGGCGATCTGCCGGATTGGGCCTGGTCGGTGCTCGGCCTGGTTTACGGCGACTACATGGACAGTCTGCTGGCGATCACCACCACCGCGATGCGGGACGCGGAACCGGATACCACCGACGGGCCGTTCCCGGTGATTTTCTTCAGCCACGGGATTTCGGCCCTGCGCTTTCAAAACTTCACGCTCTGCGAACACCTGGCCAGCCACGGCTTCGTCGTCGTCGCACCCGACCATTACGACGGGGCGATTTTCACCAACATTCCCGGCGAGGCGGTGATCCTCTTCAACCCGGCGACGCTGGTCACCGGCCTGATCGACCGGCCGCCCGACGTCGATTTCATTTATCAATCGTTGCTGAACCTGCCCCAGGACGGTTCGCTGGCCGCCTCGATTCCGCTGGACCTGACGATTTTCGGCCTTTCCGGCCACAGTTACGGCGGCCTGACTTCCATGCAGGTGGGGCCGGAATTCGACTACATCGACGCCATCGCGCCGCTCAACCCGATCTTCCTCGATTACTATCCGCCGTCGTTCGACAAGCCGTTCTTCATGCTGCAAAGCGACCAGGACGAAATCGTCGGCATCGGCAACGACTGGACGCGCGGGGCGTTCGATCAATCCAATTCCGATAAAAAAATCCACCTGCTGCTCAAACGCGGCAGCCATTACAGCGCCACCGACGCCTGCCAACTGTTGCCGCGCTGGTTTATCCGCCCGGCCAACGGCTGCGACAATCCCGAGCGCATCGACCCGCTGTTGGCGAACTACATCTCCTATTCCTACATGACCGCCTTTTTCAAATCGGTATTGATGGAAGACGAACGCTACAACGACTACCTGCTGGTGAATCATTTCCCGGTGGAGTTGGAACTGACGACGCAGTGGGCGGAGACACCCGCGGTGAATTAAGCCGCGCCAAAAAAAAGCGCGCCGGCCGCTCATCGCGGGGCGCGCTTTTCGTTTAACGTTTGCGCGGATTAGTGGGCGATCACCCAGGTATCGAAGGTGTTGCCGTCGATGTCGATGGCGTTGAGCGTCATGACCTTATCATCCACCTGAACGCTCATGAAATGGTGAACGGCGTTGTAGACCGTGATGTGCTCGACGTCGCGCACCCAGTAATCGAGGCTGCCCGCCGCGCCGCCGATGATGTAGCTGGTGACGCCGTTGAGCAGGCCGCGTTCGAAATCGTGCGTGTGGCCGTTGAAGTACACGTCGACGCCGTACTCTTCCATCAGCGGCACCACGAACGTGCGGACCAGCGGTTCGCCCTCATAACCGTCCCAGCCTTCGGTCCAGGGCGGCGTATGGAAAAACACCACGCGGAACTCGGCATTCTGGAATTCCTCGGACTCCAGCGCCTCGGTGAAGAACCGGTACTGCGGGGTGCCGGGAATGCAGATGTTGGCCGTATCCAGCGCCAGGGCGATGAAAAAGACGTTGCCGTAGGTGAACGAGTAGTACTCTTTGTCGTTGTTCGGAAAATGGAACGATTGATAGAAGAACGGCGAACAACCCTCGTGATTGCCGATCGCCACATACAGCGGCGCCTGGCGCCACACGGCCTCACCCGGCCCGAAGAGCTGCTCGTCGAAATCCGGCCCGTTCCAACCGGAGTCCACCGTGTCGCCGGATGAAATCGCCAACCAGGGATCCTCTTCCAGCATCAGGGCCGTAATCTGCGAGAAGATATCGTAGTGTTCCTGGCTGTCGCTGAAGGCGATGAAATTGAACGGCTCGCCGGGTTCGGGCGCGGTGCGGAAGGTCGCGACGGTGGATTCGTTCAGGCAGGAGCGCACTTTATAGTAATAGGTGGTGCCGGGTTCGAGGCCCGTGATCGCCAGTTCGTGATGAATGGTCAAGGTATCGTCGTGGACCCATTGGCCCAGATCGGCGGTCAAACCGTATTCGACCAGCGAATCGCTCGCCGTGTCCGTCCGCCAGAGCACCGAAATACCCGTCTGCGAAACGAGTTGCAGATAAGGCTGCCGGGTGATTACCGCGGGGCAATCCATCGGCGTGGTATCGTCGTCGTCATCGTCATTGTTGTCGTCATTGTCATCGTCGTCATCATTGTCGTCGTTATCGTCGTTGTCGTCGTTGTCGTCATCGTCGTCATCGTCGCCGGTGTCGTCATCGGCGGGAGCGGCATCGTCGTTGTCGTCGTCATCGTCGCCGGAGCAACCGGTCAACAGAGCGGACAGACCGAGAACGAAACCGAAAAGAAAAAGGAACAAAAGCAACAACTTGAACTTCATGGTACTCTCCGTTCCGGCGCATCGTCTTTTTTACCGCGCGGTTTTAGCGTTCGGCGGTTTAGCCACCGCAAATACTCACTGGGATTGCCCTTCAGGTCAACCGGGGTTGTGCAAATTTTTCTTTGTATCAGCAAACGATAAATAACGAGAATCAGGAACAACTTGCCCAAGCCAAGCATACGGAAAACGATGGAAATGGATCTTTTTATTTCCCGGCCTACCGGGGTTTTCAAACAAATGGCGAATTTTAATAATTCACCAATCCGCGCCGAACAGATACAGGATGTTTCATTTAGTTACGCCAACCAATCGCGAGGAGAGTCATTCCGCGTAAAAGGAGTAGAAAATGAATCTCTACCGGCTGATTTTCGGATGCTTGCTTTTATTGCCGCTTGGTTTCGCGACCGCTTTTTTCGGCTGCGGCGACGATGATGACGACAACGACGATAACCACGCCGACGATGACGATAGCGCCGATGACGACAGCGCCGACGATGACGACGACGACAACGACGATAATGACGACAATGACAACGATGACAATGACGATGATGAGGCACCTTTTATCGTCAGCACCATACCCGCCGATAACGCCACCGAGGTGGCTTTGAGCAGCACCATCGTCATGACCTTCAGCGAGCCGATGGACACAACTTCGGTGGAAGAAAATTTCAATCTGGGCGCCCAAGGTGGCGATTTCGACTGGAACGCGAACGAGGATACCCTGACCTTTACCCCCGATTCGCTGCTGACCGAAGGACAGAATTACACGATTTTCATCGGCAGCGGCGCCATGGACAAAGCGGGCAATCCGCTGACGGCCAGCTTTTCCGCCGATTTCCAAACCGTCGATCTATGGACCATGACGTTCAACGATCCGGATAACGAAAACGACCTCGGCAACGGGATCGCGCTGGACGGCGAAGGGAACCTCTATCTGGTGGGGAGCTACACGGAAAGCGGCCAGGAAGAGAATATCTGGATTCACGCCATGGACGCCGCCGGCACCGAGTTGTGGACGCGGAAGGTCAACGGTCCAGCCTCGGACACCGACAACGGCAACGACATTTACGTCGACGGCGACCGGAATGTTTACGTGGTCGGCGATATCGGCCAGACGGTCGGCTATTTTGATCTGTGGGTACGGAAATACGATTCCTACACGACCGAGCAATGGACGCGGACCTACGGCGACATTTCACTGGGTTACGACTACGGCAACGGCATTGCGGTGGACGGTGACGGCAACGTCATCGTCTGCGGCCGGACGGGCGTCAGCGGCGCCGACTGGGACATCCTCATCCGCAAATACGATCCCGACGGCACGATCGTTTGGATGCGCGCCTACGACGGAGGTTTGAACGCCTTTGACGGCTGCAACGACGTGACGACCGACGCGGACGGCAATATCTACACGGTAGGGGTCGTCAACGACGTTACCGGCGAGGATACCAACATCTGGGTGCGAAAACTCGATGCGGACGGCACACCTCAATGGACCAAGACCTGCAACGGTCCCCAAAGCATGTCGGATTCGGGAAACGGCATCGCGCTGGACGCCGACGGCAACGTCTATGTGACGGGTTCGGTGCGGGTCAGCGGCCAATATGCCAACATTTGGGTCCGCAAGTACGACAACGACGGCAATGTCGAATGGACAGCCACGTTGGACGGCGACGACCACCTTTCCGACGAGGGCCGCGACATCGCCGTCGATTCCTCGGGCAACGTCTACGTCGCCGGAAAAAGCGAATCGTCGACCGAGTTCAGCGGCGCCTGGGTCGGCAAATTCGACAACGGGGGAACGCTGCTTTGGCAAGACATTTATCAAGGCGCGGACTCCGGAGACGACACGGCCAACGGCATCGCCCTGGACGGCAACGACAACGTTTACGTGGTCGGTACGGTCTACACCGACGCCCAAAACCGCAATATCTGGTTGCGAAAATACGACTCCGACGGTCACTGGGCGGATTGAAAACAGTCGTTTAAAGAGAACGCCGTTCGTCGCGACGAGCGGCGTTCTTTTATGGTTTCCCGTCCCGCGTCAGATTTTTCACGACGACCGCCATCCACACGGTGTTGGCGATCGCGACGGAAAAAATCACCGCCAGCGGAAGCCAGATCGACCACCAGGGCAAACGATCCCAGGTGCCGAGCGCGATCTGGACCGAGGCGATATTCATCAGCAGAAACAGCAGATTCAACGACGCGGCCATGCCGGCGTAGAACAAGTCGAGCATTGCGAAAAACGGCGCTTGCCGCTCCGGCGGTAGGGCTAAAAACTTTTTCTTGTTGGGAATATTGAGCCATTGCGGGTGCCGGCGAAACCAGGGAGTCAGCCGGGAAAAACCGTACATCATTCCCGTCAACAGCCAGGGAACGGCAAACAGCGAGACGAACTCACCGCCTTTTTCGGCCCAGCGATCCGGCAGACCGTCGGCGCCGAAATGCACCGGCACTTTCGCCGGCAACCGGTTCCACGACCAAAACGCCAGAAAAGTGATCGCCAGCAGAAAAATGATCGTCAGGCCATGACAAAGTAGTAACAAGGTTCGCTTGTTCTCGCCGCCGGTCCCGGGTCCGATTTCTTTTCGCTCGGTGATCATCGTTCGGCTCCCTCTCGCATCGCCTATCGAAAAAAGTGGCAACATGACTTTCCGCGATTCGTTTCTTATAATCCATCCGTTCCGATGCCAGCAATGGAGTAATGATGCCTGCTGTATCTCCGGACCAATCGGTGGAGAACCATTCTCTGACTATCCAATTGCCTGGATTACTTCTCGGGCCGCTGCTCTACGGTCTGATCGCCTTTCAATCCCTGAGCGGCTTATGGATCATGCTCCGGAAAAAACTGGATTTCCTGGATTACTCGTTCCTGATTGTTCATCGCAGCATCGGCATTTTTCTCGCTTTGTACCTGCTTTTTTACGGCTTCTTCCGGATTTTCCGGACCTTTCGAAGCAATCGCGCCGGAATCGTTTTTTCCGGATTGATTCTGTTCTTTATCGGCTTTTATTTTTTTCAGACTCCTTACCAAATCTATTACTTCCTGGCCGCGGCCTTTTTGGCGCTTTATCTCGCCAAAACCGTCCGGATCGAGAAACATCCGGTGAAAAGCGCTGCCCTGGCTTTGTTCCTTTGGTTGCTGGGGTTCACGATCGTCTTTAATGGTTTGCATCTTTGTTTCGTCAATGCGTTGCGCAACGATTTTTATCATTTGCTCCATCGTTACGGCGCCCTGACGGCGGCGCTGTGTTTTTATCTCCTGTTAGGTTTGCCGCCAGCCGTTTCCCAAGCCCGGCGGATTATGCGGATCGTTTTAATAGCCGGATTGCTCCTGCTGCCCTTGATTTATTCCGTCAAAATGGGCTTGAATCTGACCAATCGATATGCCGTTCTCCGCGACCCGACACCACCAAAACCGGTTCAAGTGGACATGGCGGAAGCGCAAGCCGGTAAGATATTCGTGCCGCCCGAACATCTCTGGCCGTCCGCACAATGTTCCACCGGAAGCTGTCACAATCATCATACCATTTACGAACAATGGTATTATTCCGCTCACCGCTTGGCGGGCAAAACCGAACCCTACAAGAAACTGGTCAAACAATACGCCAAGGAAAAGGGACCGGACGCGACTCTCTTTTGTTCGCGTTGCCATACGCCGCTGCTCGCCTTGGCCGGGATGCCCGATAATCCGGACAATCCGGCGCAGGATGCCTGGCGTGACGAAGGCATTTCCTGCCAATACTGTCATTCGATCACCGCGGTCCCGGCCGATGCCGACAACGGACGGGTGACCTTGAGTTTTCCCAACACTCATTTGGACGATTACGATTCGCGCCATCCGGAGATTGCCGGGTGGCGTGACCGCTTTCTCAACGCGAATCTCATGCCCCATCGGGACGCCTTCAAACACCCCGTACACTCCACTTCCGAATATTGCGCCGCCTGCCACCGGGTGAAAATGTCGCTGCAGATCGATGGGAAAACGATCCTCTTGGGTGACACTCACACCCCCTGGCTGACCTCGCAATCCTATCGGGAAGGAATCACTTGCCAGGATTGCCACCTGCCGTTGACCAAGGTTACGAAAAATCCGGATCATCCCTGGCACGCAGCGGGAGATCATCGCTTCGTCGGCACCTGCCAGGCGCTTTCCCTGCTCGTGCCCGGCGAAGAAGGAATCGACAAATATTACGACGAAATCACCGTCCAGCGGCTGCTGGGTGACATTGAAATCCCGACCTACGAATTGTATTACCTCGCGTTCGTTAGCAGCGGAAAGCTACGGGCTTACCAGCATTACCTGAAAAATCAGACGCCCATCGCCATTGAATTGACAGTCCCCGAAAAAGCCGGACCGGCCGCGACGATTTCCTGCCTTGTCCGTTCGCGAAACAACACTCACGCGCATGTTTTACCGTCCGGCCCCCTGGATCTGAACGAACTTTGGCTGGAAGTGACCGCCACCGACGCGCGGGGACGATTGATCTACTCGACGCCCGGTCTGGACGAAAACCATTATCTTTCTGAAAACGCCACCAGCCTGGGAGTCGAACTATACGACGACGACGGCCAGCGGATCTTCAACCACCGTTTCTGGGCGATTGCCCGGGTGGCCAACAAGCGCGTATTGGCGCCGGATGAATTCCGCGACGATCGTTTTGAAATCGCCATACCAGAGAACGCCTTTTTCCCCATCCAAATCATCGCCACCTGGAATTATCGGCGGTACAATCAGCACATGGCCGATTGGGTTTATGGCCCCGGCGTCGTTACCTTTCCCGTCACCCCGATGGCGGAAGAAAAAAAGACCATCGTTTCCGAATGACTTATCGGCCAAGCTTTTTTATAATCCGTACGGCCTGCTGTCATTGCCGGAGCGCCGATGCCTGATGAAATGTCGGAACAATCTCCGAAAAAATCCACCCTCGAATTTCGTTTGCCTGGTTTGTTCCTGGGGCCGTTCCTTCTCGTTCTGATTATTTCGCAGACGGTTACCGGAGTCTGGATCGCCTTGCGGAAGGATTTGAATTTTTACGATTTTTCCTTCCTGACGATTCATCGCGGCCTCGGCGTTCTAATGGCGGGGCTGCTGCTCTTGTACGGTTTCCCGAGAATCTTTCAATCTTTCCGCGCCGTTCGCTTCGGCATTTACTTTTCCTTACTGGTTTCCGTTTTCACCGCTTTCATTAATTTGGCCGAAGTGCCCTATCAGATCAATTATCCGCTCGCGGCGCTGGCCATGGCGGGCTTTCTGATCCTGGCGGTCCGCCGCGATTATTCGCTTGCCAAGAGTTTGCCGGTGATTTTTTTAATCTGGCTGTTGGGTTTCACCGTCGTGCAGACCGGCGTACAACTTTGTTTTCTCAACTCGCTGCGGAATAATTTCTACCATTATCTGCATCGGTACGGCGCCTTGGCGGCGGCGGCCCTGTTTTTCTGGCTGGTTCGCTTTCAACCGGTCGAAAACCGGATTTTGCGAATCGCCCGAATTCCCGTTTTCGCCCTGTTTTTGATCGTTCTATTGATCCATCCGCTGAAAAACGGCGGAAATCTGACCGAAAAATACGCCGCAAAACGCCTGCCGGTCGCCCCGCAACCTCTGCAAGTGGAGATGGCCGAAGCCGGCTCCGGCAAGGTGCTCGTGCCCAACAATCGTTTCTGGCCGTCGACCTATTGCTCGGCCGGCGACTGCCACAATCATCATACAATTTACGAACAGTGGTACTATTCGCCTCACCGGCTGGCCGGCAAAACCGAGCCGTATAAAAAGCTGCTCAAGCAATACGCGAAAGAAAAAGGCCCGAACGCCGTCGTTTTTTGTTCGCGCTGTCACACGCCGTTGATCGCGTTGTCAGGCCTGCTCGACAATCCCGACGATCCTGCCCAGGACGCCATGCGCGAAGAAGGCATTTCCTGCCAATACTGCCATGTCATTACCGCGGTAGGTCCGGTCGCCGCCAACGGTCTGGCGACGCTGCGATTCCCCCGAACTCATCTGGACGATTTCGATCTGACCGATCCGCAAATGATCACCCTGCGAGACTCTTTTCTGACCGCCAACCTCATGCCGCATCGCAAAATCTTTAAACACCCGGTGCAAACCACCGCCGAATATTGCGCCGCCTGCCACCGGGTGAATATGCCCATGCTGGTCAACGGGAAACCGCTGGTGTTGGGTGATACCCATACTCCCTGGCTAACGTCGCAAGCCCAAAGCGAAGGCGTCGACTGCCGGGCCTGTCATTTGCCGCTGACCCGGGTGACCAGAAACCCCGCCCACCCCTGGCACGCCGCGGGCGACCACCGCTTCGTCGGCACCTGCCAGTCTCTTTCTTTGTTGGTTCCCGGCGAACTGGCAATCGACAAGAATTACGATGAGATCACCCTGCAGCGGCTGCTGGGAAACATTGAAATCACCAACTACGAAAAGTTCTATCTGGCTCTGATCCGCCACCCGAAGCTGAAAGCTTACAATCGTTACCTGAAAAACCAGACGCCGATCGCGATCGACCTGACGGTGCCGGCGAAGGCGCAACCGGCCACGACCGTTTCCTGCCTCGTGCACTCGCAAAACAACACCCACGCCCACGTGTTGCCGTCCGGCCCACTGGATCTCAATGAACTTTGGTTGGAAGTGACCGCCACTGACGCGCGGGGACGATTGATCTACTCGACGCCCGGTCTGGACGAAAACCATTATCTATCCGATAAAGCGATCAGTCTGGGAATCGAACTGTACGACGCCGACAATCAACGCATTTTAAACCACCGCTTCTGGGCCATCGCCCGAGTGGCCAACAAGCGCGTGCTGGCGCCCGACGAATCGCGCGACGACCGCTTCGAGATCGCCCTGCCGGCGGACGCCGCCTTTCCCATTCGAATCAAGGCCCGCTGGAATTACCGGCGCTACAACCAGCACATGGCCGATTGGGTCTACGGCCCCGGCCAGGTGACGTTCCCCGTTGCGCTGATGGCCGAAAAGGAAACGATCATCAACGCACTATAACGATTTTTCCACCGAGGATTTCATGAGCGCGAGAGTACCCAAATCGATGGCCGGCTATTTTCAAGGATGCCATACGGTGGTCGTCATTCCCCTGGCCTGGGGCGAGATGGACGCCTTTCAGCACTTGAACAACATCATTTACTTCCGCTACTTCGAAACGGCGCGCATTGCATTTTTTGAAAAAATGAAAATGACGAAAAAAGGTTTGCCGCACGGCGTCGGGCCGATCCTGGCTTCGACCGGTTGCCGATTCAAAGCGCCGCTGGCCTATCCCGACACGCTATACGTCGGCGTGCGCGTCCTGGAGATCGGCGCGGATCGTTTCAAGCTGGAACATCTGGTCGTCAGCGAAAAGCTGCAAAAGGTGGCCGCCGTCGGCGAGGTCGTCGTCGTTTCTTACGATTATTCGGCCCAGGCCAAAACCGGTCTGCCGGAAAGCTGGCGCCGGTGCCTGGAAAAAGCGAAGCATTAACGGGCGAACGCGCGATCGCCGCGTTGTCAGTCGGGGCGGCCGGCGAGTTTGAGCAGCGCCTCGTCGGTCAGGCCCACGGCCATCATGGTGATCGCGCAGTCGATGCGGTACGAGTGACGCGCTTCCATGTAATCGAGCACCCACCATTGGCATTCCTGGCCGCGGCAGGTTTCTTTCAGCAACGGACAGAATTTGCGCGGCGCCTCGCGGCCGGTATCGTTCTTTTCGATCAAATCCTTGCTCATGACTGGGCTCCCGTGATTGGTTCGGATCGTTGAGACGTCGTTAATCTATCATGCCGGCGAAAAGCGAAACAACTTCCCCGGGCCGTCGTTTGTTTTTCAACAGTCCCGATAAAAATTGAGCTGAAAAACTATCGCTCATACTCCGCCAAGCGACCGGACCGATAAATTAAATACATTTGTATACAGTTAGTTACAATAAAGGGCGGTTTTATCCTCCCGGAACTCGTCGCGGAACAAAACTTGCATCGAATGTTAATTGCAACCACTTCAGGAGATTCCCGATGAATTTTTATCGAGTGGTGGCGCGCATCGCCGTATTGATTATTTTGTTATTTTTTGTTGTTCAAGCAAAGGCCGATTATTACTATTCCGGTCCAGGCTATATTTATATCAATCCTTCTCCAAACGTTAACCGTTCGAGCTTTTATGATGGGGAAAACGACCGGCTCCTTTCTCTCTATTTGCGTCCCGGGCTATGGCTAGCCGAATGCACCGCGGCCGGTTGCCTCACCCAGCCGATCGAACCGAGAAATCATAGCATCGACGTAACGTATTTCGGCGCCGATACGGAAGGGCTGTTTTTTCTTTATGAGGACAGGACCCTCGGCGAGATTCGTATCGGGCGAGAGGCAGCCAAGGGCTGGACGGTCGCGACTTTTCATCCCGGCTACGAGTGCGCGGATTTGATCTCGGTGGCCATGCAGCCCGGCCAACACATCGGCCTATTGTGCCGCGACGATGCCGGTACGTATTTCATCCAACGGCGGAAGGAAACCGGTTGGCGGCGCGCCCTGCTGGATTTCCTGCCGGAGAATTCGGCGCTTTCGGCGCAAGCCCTGGCTTTTGGACCGGATGGTTGCCCCTATTTGGCTTTCGCTAAATATGTGGGCTTAGCCGGGCCTTCGCCGGATTACGATATTGTGACCCTCAAGCGGGAAAGCGACGGCGATTGGTCGGAGGAGTTGGTCCAATCCTTCAGTTCGACTCCGGTTAATGCGTATATCGCCGCCGATTACGGAACGCCGCCGTATGTCATGATTTCTTATGGCGCGATGTGGTATCGCCCATCGGGCATCATCGTTTATCAACGGAATTCCAGCGGTCAGGGGTGGCGGTCCATCTGGGGTATCGCCGTATCGACCGAGGAGTCGGTTGGGACCTGCGAAATGGGGATCGGAGAAAACGGCGAACCGATCGTTCCCAACAGCTACTACCTGCCGGCCGAATATGACGAGGATTCCAGTTCGGGTTATCTCGATTTTTGCCTTTATTCGCCGAGCGGAGGCTGGTGCCCGGTCAGCTATTCCTTCCCTTATTATGTTTCTCCTTCCGTGAGAGGGGGGGCGGTCCACAACCGAGCCGATTTGGCCGTCTATTCTTTTCAAAGTTCCTCCGGCATGAAGCGGCCGTTGTATTTTGCGAGCGCGGACGGGGATTTGCAGGAAATCGAAGCGAGCAATTTGTTCTATTATTACGGCTACAATTTGATTTTTGGTCTGCAATGTCTAGGAATCGAGCGTCGGGCCGACGGGTTGGTGCCCTATTGGGGTGGAATGATTCAAAAAAGCTATGAAGCGGATCTATTCCCGCGAATATTCCGCGCGGCGGAAACCGGTTGGGAAAAATGGATCGATCATGAGGCCTATCCGGCCTATTACTCCCGGCCGCCGTGTTTTACCGTCACGGAAAACGGGGTCGATCTCTTGAGCAATGGCAGCAGCGACTATTTGGCTTTGTATCATTATGACGGTGCCGGTCAGGAAACCGCGACGGCGCTCGATAGCGGATTCAATAACTCTTGCGACGCAGTAGCCGACGGCGATCAATCGGTATTTGCCTGGACCGCCTATGCTTATCCGAAATCCATGTTTTTTTTCTTGCGGACCGAAGACGGTTTGCCGCAACGGATGGTGCAGTTGGGTGACCTTCCGAATGCCTATGCGATCACGGTTTGTCCGGATGGGCTGGCGCGCATCGTCTATCGCCTGAGCGGCGAATTTTGGCTCGCGACAGAGGGCGATCCTTTCAAATTGGAACATTTTACCACTGCGCTGACGCCGACGAAGAATCTGGCGGCCGCTTGCGGTCCTGCGAACGATCTGCGGGTGGCTTTCGACACGGCGGACGGCCTGGCGGTCGCCTGGCAAAGTGACGAGGGCGATTGGCAAGCCGAAGTATTGGGCGCCGCCTATTCCGTGGAAGACGCGGTCGTTGCGCCCGACGGCGCGCTGTTGGTCGGCGCTTTCTCGTCCTCCTTGCATACGGTGGAGCTATTCCGCGGCACCCCGGCGAACTGGACGCAAGAAACTTTATCCGACCATCCGACCGATTTCCGGATGGGGCTCTGGGCGGATTCTTCGGATGAGGCGGCCTGCTATTGGAGGCATTACGTCTTGGAATGCCGCGCCACGGCGCCTTTCCTGTATGCGGATGACGACGACGATGACGACGACGATAACGACGACACCATCGGCGATGACGATACGATCGGCGATGACGATACGATCGCCGATGATGACGACAATGATGACAATGACGATAATGACGATAACAATGACAACGACGACAACGATGACAACGACGACAACGATGACAACGACGACAACGATGATAACGACGATAATGATGACAACGACGACAATGACGATAATGACGACAACGATGACAACGATGACAACGACGACAACGATGACAACAACGACGATTCGATTGACGACGACCTGACCGACGACGACAACGATGACGCAACCACGCCGCCGCCGGGCGACGATGACGATGACGATGACAGCGAGTCGTCGCTCTGCGGTTGCTGAAGTCGACTATCTCCGCCCGAGTCCGCTAAAAGCTTGATTGCGCGCCGGCCTGAAACGCGTATCCTGATCTTCGATCCAAAAGGAGAGGGGCATGAAACGAATCGCCTGGTTCGTCTTGTTCTTTCTGCTTTCCACCCCGGCCTGGGCCGCGACCGTCGCCAACGGCGAGTTGGTCACCGTCGATCAATTGCCGGTTCTGCGGCTTTGGGGCACGGCGTATGAAATGGGTTACGCCCAAGGGCAACTGCTGGGCGATCAGCTCATCGAATTGTTCACGGTTTACCTGCCCGAAATGTTTTCACTCACCGCCTATCAACTGATGTACGGCATTTTCACTGATCTTTATCGCATTCCACCGGAATTCGAGGAGGAGGCACAGGGCGTGATCGACGGCGCCGTTTCCGTGGGGTGCGATCCGTTCGTTGCGCTGCTCGGCCGCGAGATCACCGCGCTCGACGTCGCCCTGGCCGGCGCCTCGGCGGATATCGACAGCTTCCTTCCGGCTTGTTCGTCGATCCTGGCGTGGGGTGACGCGACCGCCGGCGATGCCGAACTGGCCGGGCAGCCGATCCTCGGCCGGAATCTCGATTGGCTCGCGTTTCCCGGCGACGAAACCTGGCTGGCGCGGCAGACGCTCATCGTCGCCCGCACTCCCGACGACGGCCGCCGCCCGACCGTGTCGGTTGCTTTCCCCGGTTTTCTCGGTTGCCTTTCCTGCTTGAACGACGCGGGTGTCGCTGCCGTGCAGCACCAGTCCTATCCGAACAATTCGCCGGCGGAGCTCGATTTCAGCGGCCAGTGGGTACCGATCAATCTGGCGATCCGCGCCGGGCTCGAAATGGACGACGCGGACGGCGACGAAAACGCCACGGCGGACGATACGATCGAAACGCTGCTCGCGCTGCCGCGCTCCTCGGCTTACAACGTCATCGTCGTCGATGGCGACCCGGAAGGTCACGCGCCGCGGGTCGTCGAATTGCGCAATCGCGACACCTACGCGCGCCAGGCGGCCGACGAGCCGCTTTTCCCGCCGCAAGTGATGGCCGCGACCAACGATTTCCGCGTGCTGCAGCCGGTCGAGAAATGCCCCCGCTACCGCACGATCCTGCAAAACGCGGTGCAATGGCAGGGGCAATACAACATCGATCGCGTCTGGCAAACGCTGTACGACGTGGAAATGGACAACCAGGGAATGTGGATCGATTACCTGTCGGCGCAGTCGATGATCTTTCTGCCGGCCGAGCGCCGCTTGGCGCTCGCCTATGCCGACGAGACTGGATTCGCCCCGGAAAAATCGCCCGGGTGGACGGATTGGAACGCGATCTTCGGCCTGGAAGATGGCGACGATGACGACACCGACGACGATGATAATTCTCCGCCCGCCGCTGACGACGACACCCCCCCGGCGGCCGACTCGTCGGATGAGGATGAAGAGAACGGCTGCGGTTGTTGAGTGGCGATGAAATTGATGAATTTTTCTACAATTGATTAAAGGAATCGTACCGAACGGTCGATAGAATTAATGGATATCACGAATTCGGATATTCGTGAGGCATCAACGGCGTCATTGGACAAGAGGAGGCCAACCATGGCTAATTGCGACTGCTTTGAATTCTGTCCTTTTCTTCAAGATCAAATGATCCGGAAACCGGCGATGGCCGAAGTTTACAAGCAGCGATATTGCTGCGGTAACAACAAAGAATGCGCCCGCCACATGGTTTTGCTGGCCAAGGGGCGCAATTTTATCCCCGCCGACTTGTTTCCGAACCAGGTTGATCGCGCCAAGCGGATCATCGCGGGGCGGCGGGATCTTTTGGCCAAACCGGCGACCGCATAAATAGGGATTGATTGTCGTGCAAAAGCGGGTCGCGTTCGGGGCGGCGGGCGCGTTGATGTCAGATGCGGATATCGATGTGCAATAAGCCGGCCCCGGCGTTTTCGGTGGCCCCCAACTGCTGATCGATCAATTCCTGCTGCGCTTTCTGCAGCGGCGTTTTTACCGGTGTGTCGCTCGAGGGATTCGTTCCCACCTCGGCGCTGATCGCGTATCGCTGGCCGTCGGAGCCCATCCGGTAACTGTAAGTCACTTTGTCCGGATTGCCGTTGGCGGCGATTTTCTGCGGCACATCGTGATGGCGAACCCGGTCGTCGACCGCTCTTAATACCGCCAGCTTTTTGGCCTCTTCCGCCTTGGACGGATCGGACGAGCCCGAGGCTTTCTCGCCGGTCGATCCGCCGGTCAATAGTTTCATCAGGGATTGCGCCAGCCCACCGGCTTTGGAAACGGAATTGATGGCCATTGTTTTCTCTCCTGTGACAAAAATATGGGTCTTGCTTTGGCGGGAGTCAAACGAGGCGAGGCTGGCCGAATCGGTCGATAACCAAAATTATCGAGTGATTACCAGATAATGCCGATCATTCTCAAAACGCTGACCTTGCCGGATAATCAGGCGGGACGTTCGCCGAGCGCGAACAATTCCTTCACGTTGACCAGGCTTTTCAGTGCGTAGCCGCGATCCGCCAGGGCTTCGCGGCCGCCTTCGTTGCGATCCACCACCGCCGCCACGCCGACGATTTTCACTTCGGGAATTTCCGCCAGGACCGCGTCGATGGTTTTAATGGTTGAACCGGCGGTGGTCACCACGTCGTCGACGATGAGCACGCGCATGCCGGGGCGGATGATCCCTTCGACGCGTTTCCCCGCGCCGTGCCCTTTGGCTTCCTTGCGCACGAGGATGCCGCAAACCGGCATTTTCGCGTCGTATGACCGGGCGACCGCGCCCATCACGACCGGCACCGCGCCCAGTTCCATGCCGGCGATGGCGTCGGCGCCGCCCAGTTCCTTGAGCAGTTCGATCAACAGGTCGCCGATCAGGGCCGAGCCCTCGTGGTGCGTCGAGGTGGTGCGCACATCGATGTAGTAGTTGCTGGTTTTGCCGCTGGTCAGCACGAAATGGCCGGTGCGAAAGGAGCGTTCGTGCAAGATTTCGATGAGCCGTTGCCGCTTGTCCATGAGTGCCTTTCCGGATTGAAGTTGAAATGCGCTTTCGAGTGTCGCGTTGGCCGGGCGTTTACGCCAGGCGCACGGTTTTGGCATCGGCCTTGATGCGGTTGCGTTCGTCGACAAACACGAGGTGCGGTTCCCACTGATGGGCTTCCTGCTCGTCCATCTCCACGTAGCTGGCGATGATCACCAGATCGCCCGGCGAAACCAGGCGGGCGGCCGCGCCGTTGACGCACACGACCCCGCTGCCGGCCTGGCCGCGCAGGGCGTAGGTGTCGAAGCGGGAGCCGTTGGTGATGTTCCAGATCGAGACCTTCTCGTTGGGGATGATGTCGGCGGCGCGAAGCAGCAGGTCGTCGATCGTAACGGAACCCTCGTAATGCAAGTCGGCTTGAGTCACCGTGGCGCGATGGATTTTCGACTTAAGCATGGTGCGGCGCATCGGTCTGTCTCCCTATTCCTTTCCTTCGGCTGCGAAGTGCAACACCCGATTGTCGATCAGGCGGGTTTTGCCGAAAAACACCGCCAGGGCGAGCAGGTGGTCGCCTTGGGGGTGTTCGGCGGCATCCGCCAGATCGGGCAGCCGGCGCAGTTCGATGTAATCGACCCGGGCCGGTGGCGTATTTTCGATCCTCGCGCGAACGGAGCGGAGCAGAGAATCGCGATTTGTTTCCGGGTTATTAACCCATTCCTCGGCTTGATTCAACGACTGGTGCAAAACGACGGCCCGGGCCCGCTCCTCTGGTGAGAGGTACTTGTTGCGGCTGCTCATCGCCAGTCCGTCGGGCTCGCGGAACGTGGGGCCGGGAACGATTTCCAGGTTCAGGTCGAGGTCGGCGACCAGCCGCCGAATGACCAGGAGCTGCTGGTAGTCCTTTTCGCCGAAGACCGCCAGGTGCGGCTGGACGATGTTGAACAGCTTGCAGCACACCGTCGCCACGCCCGCGAAGTGGTCGGGCCGGCTGACGCCGCACAGCGGGCCGGCCGTGCGCGGCACCCGGATCGTCGTTTCGAATCCGGCGGGGTACATTTCCGCCGGCGTCGGATGAAAGATGACGTCGACGCCGACGCTTTCGGCCAGCGCCGCGTCGCGCTCGAGGTCGCGCGGATAACGCGCGAAATCTTCGGTCGGGCCGAACTGCGTCGGGTTGACGAAGATGCTCATCACCGCGGTGTCGGCCGTTTCGAGGGCCAGGCGCACCAGCGACAGATGCCCCTCGTGCAGGTAACCCATCGTCGGCACGAAACCGATCGTCCGCCCCTCGCGGCGCCGCGCCAGCGACCAGGCCTTCATTTCGGCGATGCGTTCGATGATTTTCATGCCCGTCCGGTCCGGTTAAAACAAAAGCCCCGTCCATCCCGTGGGGGGATCGGAAGGGGCCCGATGGGTACAACAACTGTCCGCCGATTAAGCGGATATCGGCACTCGCTTCCGTCCCGGTCCGGCTCAGCCGGATCCAAGCGGGATAAACTGTTTCGTTCCGCGCCGGTGGGTCAGTACCTGTTCCACCAGCGCCTCGAAGTCATCCGGGTTGTGGACAAAGTCGATGTCCGTCGTGTTGACGACCAGGAGCGGGCTTTCGTCGTACGCAAAGAAGAATCTGCTGTACGCGGCGGTCAGCTCCTTCAAGTAGTCCACGGTAATCGGCCGCTCGTATTCGTGGTTGCGGTGTCGAACCCGCTCCATGAGGATGTGCGGCTCCGCGACCAGGTAAATCACCAGGTCGGGGCGGATCACTTCCGGTGCTAAAAGATCGTAAAGCTGCTCGTAAAGGCGCAGCTCGTCGTCCGACAGATTAAGATACGCGAAAATGCGGTCTTTGGCAAATAGGTAGTCGCTGACCGTGCTGCGGGCGAAAAGGTCTTGTTGTTGCAATTCGCGCAGTTGCCGGTAACGGCTGATCAGGAAGAACAACTGGGTTTGGAAGGCATACCGCCGGCGGTCGCGATAGAACTTGTCGAGGAACGGGTTCTCGGCGGGCTGCTCGTAGAGCGGGCGCGCGTTCAGCCGTTCGGCCAGCAGCCGCACCAGGCTCGTCTTGCCCACTCCGATCGGACCTTCCACCGCGATATGCCGCGGCGTGTCCAGCATCTCACCCATCGATTCCATCCCCGGAAAATTGACCATCTCATTGGAAAGGCGATGCAGAATAGCAAAAGATTTTTTGCCGGACAAGGGCGATTTCCGGCCTTTTTTCCGCCCGCGAGCGAATCCGCGACGAGCGAATCCGCGGTTTTTCCTCCCGGCAAAGTCGGCTATAATCGCGTTTCAGGAGGATCGCGGCATGAAAAAACTGTTGTGGGCCTGGATCGCGGTATTACTGCTGGCCGTTCCCGCCTGGGCGGGCTTCGACCTCGAGGTCGTCGATACCGGTGACACCGGCGTGATGACCGAGACGGCGCTGGATCCCGACGGCCGGCCCGCGATCTGTTATTACGACCAGTCGCTCGGCGCGCTGAAGGTGGCCGAATGGCGGCCGGCGGACTGGGAAATCACCGTCGTCGACCAATCCGGCGACATGGGCCAGTACTGCTCGATCTACGTCGACAGCGGCGGCGATCCGCACATCGCCTACCAGGACAATGTCGAGTGGGATTTGCGCTACGCCTACCGCGACGGCGGCGTCTGGGACACCGCGACCTTGGAAGCGTACGGGCCGATCGGCCTGGGCATCAGCATGATGCCCGACGCGAACGGACTGCCGCGCATTTCCTACCTGGACAACGGCGGCGAGGACCTGGTCTACATGTGGTTCACGGTCAGCGACTACGATTACTCGTACGTCGATACCGACCGCAAGGTCGGCGGCCACGCCACGAGCCTCGCGGTGCTGAGTTCCTCGCTTTCGTACATCGCCTATTTCGATGACGGCCCCGGCGATCTGCGCCTGGCCAAGGGCCACGGCGACAACTGGCAGACCTACCTGGTGGACGCCGGCGAGGCGGAGGAGGAAGTGGGCCTCGATCTGGCGCTGGCGGCGGATGTCGAAGGCGTTTTGCATCTGGCCTATTACGATTCCACCAATGGCCGGCTCAAGTACGCGACCGGCGACGAGAACGACATGGCGATCGAGGTGGTGGACGCGTCCGGCTGGTGCGGTTATCCGCTCGACCTGACGCTCGACATCGCCGGCCGTCCCCACGTCTGCTACTACGACGACGGCGGCAAGATGCTGCGCTACGCCTACCGCGCCGGAAACGACTGGCACCGCTTCCAAATCGATTCCGGCGACCAGGTGGGGCTGGATTGCTCGCTGGTGGTCGATGACGACGGCGTGGTGACCATCGCCTACCGCGACGGCGCGGCCGGCACGCTCAAGGTGGCGCGCGGCGACAGCTCGGGGATGCCCGAATTCGGCGACGACGATGACGACGACACCGCTGACGACGACACCGGCGGCGATGACGACAGCGCCGACGACGACAACGACGACAGCGCCGATGACGACAACGACGACTCCGGCGACGATGACGACAGCAGCCCGCCGGGCTTCAGCGGTGGTTCCGACGACAACGAGGATCCCGCCGACAGCGGCAGTTGCGGCTGCTGAGCGCCGGGGACTCTCCATCCATTTAAATATAAAAGGGCAGCCGACGGCCGGTTGCCCTTGAACGTTTGTGGGGATCAGTTCGCCCGCGTGGCGGCCAGATCGGCGGCCGCCGTCGTGGTCGGCATGATGTTGAATTTATCGACCAGCACCTGCAGCACCGCCGGGGTGACGAACGCCGGCAGGCTCGGGCCGAGCCGCATGTTGCGGATGCCCAGGTGCAGCAGCGTCAGCAGGATGCAGACCGCCTTCTGTTCGTACCACGAGAGAATGAAGGAAAGCGGCAGGCCGTTCACATCGGTGCCGAAAGCCTCCGCCAGCGCCACCGCGATCCGGATCGCCGAATAGGCGTCGTTGCATTGGCCGATGTCCAACAGGCGCGGCAGGCCGCCGATCGTGCCGAAATCGTGCTTGTTGAAGCGATACTTGCCGCAAGCCAGGGTGAGGATCAGCGAATCGGCCGGCACGGCCTGGGCGAAGTCGGTGTAGTAATTGCGGCCGCTCTTGGCGCCGTCGCAACCGCCGATCAGGTAGAAGTGCTTGATCGCGCCGCTCTTCACCGCCGCCACCACCTGGTCGGCGACGCCCAGCACCGCGTGATGGCCGAAGCCGACGAGGATCGTCTTTTCCGGTTCGTCGGTGAGGAAACCCGGCGCGGCCAGGGCGGCGTCGATCACCGGTTTGTAGTTGTGGCCCTCGATGTGCCGAACGCCGGGCCAGGCGACCAGACCGCTGGTGAAAATCCGGGATTCATAAGTGTCCCGCGGTTTCTGGATGCAATTGGTGGTCATCAGGATCGCGCCGGGGAAGGCCGCGAATTCCGCCTGCTGATCCTGCCAGGCGCCGCCGTAATTGCCGGCGAGGTGCGGGTACTTTTTCAGTTGCGGATAGCCGTGGGCCGGCAGCATCTCGCCGTGGGTGTAAACGTGGATCCCCGTGCCGGCGGTCTGCTTGAGCAGTTCCTCCAGGTCGCGCAGATCGTGGCCGCTGACCAGAATCGCTTTGCCCTTGACCGGCGTGATGCGGACCGGCGTCGGCGCCGGATGGCCGAAGGTGGTGGTGTGGGCCTTGTCGAGCAGTTCCATCGTCCACAGATTCACCTCGCCGCACCGCAGGTTGTAGCCGAGCAATTCCTCAACGGTCGGCCGCGGATTGGTCAACGCCGCCAGCGCTTCGTGGAAAAACGCGAAGATGCGGTCGTCGGTCAGGCCGAGAATCGCGGCGTGGTGCGCATAGGCGGCCGTGCCCTTGAGGCCGTAGGTCAATAATTCCTGCAGGCCCGCGAGATCGGCGCCGAAATCCGCCTGCCGGCCGACGATGCCGACAGCGACGCCCTGGCCGATCATGCCCTCGCGATCGGCGGCGAGTTGATAAACCGCCGGACCGGTCAGCGCTTCCGCGGGTTTTCCCGCCGCGCGGCAGGCCGCCTCGTAGTCCTCGCGCGCCTGTTGCCGGACGGCCACGGCTTCTTTAAGCAGCACCTCGAGCCGGGCGGGATCGAAATTCACGTTGGTCACCGTGGTAAACAGGGCGTCGAGAAGGAAGGAATCGACCGCCGGATTTTTCCGGCCCAGTTGCCGGGCGCGATGCGCGTACTGGGCGACGCCCTTGGTCAGGTGGACCAGCAAATCCTGCAGGGCGGCGGTTTGCGGATCCTTGCCGCAGACGCCGCTCACCGTGCACCCGGATCCCTTGGCGGTTTGTTCGCATTGATAACAGAACATGTTCGACATTTCGTTTTCCCCTTATTGTTTAATGGTTCAGAAAAAATATCGGGCCAGCCAGTCCAGCCGGCCATGCTTGATGAGCTGCATCCCCGAGAATCGCATGACCTCCCGCATCTTTTTCCGCTCGGCCGCGCGGTAACAATGGACCGGGCATTTCTTGCAGGACGGTTTCGGATCCAGCGGGCAGGCTTCCAGCCGCCGCAAGGCGTAAGCGAGCAAGTCCGCGCAATCGCGGCACAGTTCATTTTTCGCGCCGCCGTGCTTGGCGCGGCAGTAGATACCGACGAACCGACGCAAAATCCGCTGGTCCTTTTCGACGGTTTTCGCGGCCCGCATTCCCGGCTCCTAACAGGCGGTTGAAAGAGGCCTTCCTGGCCTTTTTCAACCTCGCTCAACAAAAAGCGTGGTTTTTCTTTCGCTTCATTTTCGGCAACTTCGGAAGTTACCGAAAATGGCGATCCATCCATGGAGCGCACGCCGGGTGTTTTGCAACACCCTGCTAAGCCGTGCTTTTTTGCGAAACCGCCGGGCGCGGCGGTACGGTTTCGCGTTGCCGGATCAGGCCGTCGATGCTGACGGTGTGGATCTCCACCGGCAGAGCGACGCCGGCGGCGTCGCGGGCGTTCAGGGCCGCGTAAGCCAAACCGCCGCAGCAGGGCACTTCCATGCGCAGGACGGTCAGACTGTGCGGTCTGGCCAGGCTCAGAATCGCGGTCAGTTTTTCCTGGTAGTGCGCCAGGTCGTCCAGCTTCGGGCAGCCGACGAGCACCGCGCGGCCGTTCAGGTAGCGCTGGTGAAAACCGGCCAGGGCGAACGGCACGCAATCGGCGCAAAGCAACAGGTCGGCCTGCTGCAAAAACGGTGCGGTGGGCGGAACCAGCCTGAGCTGCACCGGCCAATGCCCCAGCGCTGAAGGGCCGGTGGCCGTGAAGTCCGGGCCGGGCGCCGAGGCGGGTGACAGTCGGCGAATCGCCGATCCGGGGCAGCCGCCGAAATGGGCGGGCGCCGCCGGTTGAGGGGCGGGAGCGGCCAGATGTTCGGCGACGGCTTCCTCGTCGAAGGGATCGGCATCCACTTCCTCGATCGTCAGGGCGCCGGTCGGGCAGTGCCCCAGGCAGGCGCCGAGACCGTCGCAGAAGATATCGCGAACCAGCCTGGCCTTGCCGTCGATGACGGCGATGGCGCCTTCTTGGCAGGCGGTGACGCAGTCGCCGCAGCCGGTGCACTTTTCTTCGTCGATGCGAATGAGCGGTCGTTTGATTTTCATTTTTTTTCTCCGAAAATTCGGGTCAGACTGGTCAACCGGGTGTCGGCGAAGTGGTTTTTCACCATTTGATGAACCGAAACGTTGAGCCCGCCCAGGAAGCATCGGTCGCCGCCGCACAGCGGCACCGAACCGAGGAGGCAGGAACGCGGCTCGAGGGGGCCGTCGACCGCCTCGTAGATTTCCAGCAGATTGATTTCGCGGTCGCTTTTATTGAGTTGAAAGCCGCCGGCCGGGCCGCGGGTCGAACGAATCAGGCCCGCGTGAACCAGCCGCTGCATGACCTTGGCCAGGTGGTGCTCCGAGGCCTTAAGCGCGCCGGCGATGGTTTGCGTGGTGATCTTTTCCTCCGGAAAAGCCGCCAGGTAAACCATGGCGTGCAGCGCCAGCGAAGCGGCTTCGGAAACGCGAAAAATGTCCGGCATCGGGTTTCTCCTCTTGGTCTTTAGCGCAATCTGGTACTTGAATACCATAATAGACAAAGGCCGTCAACATTTTTTTTAATTTTTTTTTCGGGGGTAAACTAAGATTCCAAGAAAATTGTCAATCGACGTGGCAAAGGAATCTTACCGAATACGCAGGTTGTTCAACTGCGGATCGAAGAACTCGAATTCTGGGTATAACATCGCGGGAATTATTCTTGAGAAAAATGAAATGGCATTGTGGTTATCGTCCTTCGCGGAGATGAACTTGCCTTCATCGGTGCAGGATGTATATGTTTGTCAATGATCCTAGCCGGAGAATACGAGTGAAAACACGCTGGCGGATATGGCTTTTGACAACCCTTGTTTGTGTCGGTCTGATCTTGGTCGCCTGCGACGACCCCAATGATGACGATTCCGATGCGGATGATGATATATCCGACGATGATGCATCCGATGATGATGCATCTGACGACGACCAGAGCGACGACGATGTAAGTGATGATGATACGCCGCCGCCCAGCATCTATGATGAACTGAATCCGACCGGATCTGTCTTGGGAGAGACATTCGGCCTTGCATCGCAGATGAGTGGCAGCCCCGAAGAACCTTGGAAGCGGGAGTTCGAGGCGATGACTCTTCAGCAGATGGAAATTCATCGTATACGCGTCGGATTTTCCTGGGAAGAGGTCGAACCCGCCGACGATCAATGGGACTGGTCGCGCACGGACATCCTTCACCAAATAGGTCTTGATTACGACTTGTTGTGGGACGCGCGCCTTGCCTACACGGTGGCCTGGAACGCGCCGGGAGGCTCGCCCTCGGAAATTGATCCCGACGATTTCGCTGATTATTCGGCGCATGTTGCCGCTCGGTACTGTTCGGACATCAAACGATATGAGATCTGGAACGAACCGAATTTGTACCATTTTTGGGAGCCGGAGCCGGATCCGGCTCATTACGGCCTGCTGCTCAAGGCGGCGTACGAAGCGATTAAAAGCGAGTGCCCTGATGCAGAGGTGTTGTTTGGCGGCCTGTCCAGCAACAATTTCTCTCAGGAATTCTATTTCAATATCTATCCCTTTTTCGACCGCGTTGTCGCCGCCCACCCAGATATCTGTAACTATTTCGATTTGATGCCGATTCATCCATACACGATCCTGCAAATGATGCGCCCCGAGGCGGCAATGGATTTCCTAGGCCGCTTTGCTCCGGATATTCCCGGGCAGGTGGATGATATCCGTGCCCGCCTGACCAAGGCAGGATGCGGCGATAAACCCATCCTGTTCACCGAGTTCGGATATCCTTCCACGTATATCGGCGATCCGATTCAGGCCGCTTATCTGATCCGTACGATCCTGCTCGGCATGACAAGGGAATTAGCCGGCTATTATCTCTATACATTTTGGGACAAGATTGGCCGCCAGCCACCGACCGAGAACGACTTCGGTCTTTTTGAATACCCGACGACACCAAACGATGAAGACCATGTGCCGAAAGCTTCCTTCTTTGCGTACCGGACGCTGGTTCAAAACCTGAGTTCCACCCGTTTTGCCGGCGATCTGTCGAGCGCCTTGTCGTTGCCAAAAAACGTTTATGTCCTGGCATTCGAGGATGTGGCTACGGAACGCCTTATGGTTGCCGCTTGGGATGGGCGGGCCAAACCCAACAGTACTTTTAAACTTTCCCTGCCGGTGCCGTTTGGGGCGACAACGGCCCGGCTGGTGAAAATGGATGGTGAAACCATCGATGAGAGCCTGACCGATCCCCTCTCTCTCTTGTTAACCTACGAGGTCCAGTATGTCGAATTCGGATTCGCCTCTCCGTTGCGATTCTCCGCCAAAGAAACAAAGCAGATAGACGAAGGTAACAATTAGAAGCGCCGGAACCATAACCGTCAGTCCCAATACTTGGTCAAGGAACTATCGGGGTAGAGCGACATTTCGATGACGAAGATTCATTCGCACGCGAGACAGGATGCGCTTGTCTGGTTGCAGTGCGCAAGTATCAGGGGTCGTTGCGAGTCAAGTAGCAGAGACTCCTGCCGATTGTTGGCGGAAGCGGCTGGAAATCGAAAAAACGACCTTTTTCGGCCGCTCGTTATTGGAGCCTTAAACGCCGGCTACTCTTTCCGCGTCAGCAACGGCAAGGGTTTGACCGCATCGCTGCGCGGATTGATTTTCAGCGCGAGGGTTTGTTCGTTGCGGATGTCCTCGTCGGTGATGAAATACAGGTCGAGCAAGCGGTCCGTCTGATAGCCGGTGCGCAGGTAGTTGATTTCGCCCAGGCAGAGGCTCCAGCCTTCGAGCCAGGCTTTGAGCGCTTTCATCTGTTGTTCGTTGGCGTCGACGTGCAACAAGAGATCGATATCGCTGTCGGGCCGGGCGGTCGCGGTTTTGGTGCTGCCGAAAACGTAGATCGCCTTGACGCCGAAATGCGCGCCGTCGAGGGTCGCGGCGATTTTCTCGGCCATGCGCAGCCGCCACATCCAGTATTGTTCACGACCGCCTTCTTCGCGGTCCTCGCTGGGCTCGGGCAGCACATATTCGGAACTTCCCGAAAGAGTGCCCAGCATGCCGATGGCCTTGCCTTCCTCGCCGCTCATCAATAGCTGCATGGTCTGTCCGCCGGCGCTGTGCGGCACGTCGATGACGTGTAAAACGTGCGCCAACTGGGTGTACTCGGGCAGCATTTCGGCCAGGCGGTTGGGGCCGCCGAGCAGGAACTTGCGGTTGAAGACGACCGTCGGATCGTCGGGATAGAGCGGCAGATAGCTGATCGAGGCTTCCACCAGATCCTGGAAAAAGTGGGTGCCAAACGACAGATCGGGGAGGTAGTCGCCTTTCTTAAAGGCGATCTCGATCAGCGCGGCGGTGTTGTTGATGTCGGAATAGCCGACGCTGACGCCCAGCTTGACGTCGCCGCGGCTGCCCCAGCGGCCGGGGCCCATCAGAATGAACCGGCGCTTGGACAGCAGGGTGTTGAGCTTGCCGACCGCGCGGCCCACGGCCTTCATTTCCTCGATGTTGTGCAACGCTTCGTAAGCCTCGGGGTCGACGTAGACAATGTGGGTGATGTCGGGGATGAACCCGTCGGAGATGTATTTGTCGGCGGTGAAGACCAGTCGCTCGGCCGCGATGTTGTGGGGCAGGGTCACTTTCAGGCGGTGCTTGAGGCTGCTCTGAGCCCGGCATTGCAGCAGGTAATAATCTTGGCCGTCCGCGGCGAACTCGATATCCACCGGGGAGCCGAGTTCGTGCGCCAACAGGTCCATCAGGATCTTCAGTTCGGCGATGAACGAGGTGCGTGTGACCAGGCCGTCGAAGGTCGCCACCAGTTGGGCGCCCTCGAAGTCGATCAGGCCCGTCGCGGGTTGCAACAGACCGTTTTTCAATTCCGAGAAAATCTGCTTGGCGCGGGGATATTCGCCGCCGTGGGCGTGCAGCAACTCGGCCAGCGGCACGGTTTCGATCGAGCGCGTCGCGAGATTGATCGCGTCGACGAAGCGCGGTGCGTACTGCATCGTCTCTTCGATCGAGGCATTGACCCGCAAGCCCGGCTGACCCGGCGCGATGAGTACCGGATAGTCGTTGCTCACCCGGTCCACGGCCCGCGTGCCGAGCCCCGGCACCAGCCGTGCCAGGCCGTCGTCGCGGCGGATGCGCGGCGACCAGCGAAACTCGTTGTGGCTGAAAGCGACGCCGGCGAAGGCCGGGCACAGGTAGGGGCCGACGCGGTCGCCGACGACCTCCTGAATGACGATGCCCATTTCCTCGGGAAAATCGAGCAGGCCGCGCTCGGCCCGGTACTCGATCGGGTCCGGCCCGAACGTCGAGGCGTAGACCTCGGCGATGGCGTCGAGCAGCGATTGCAACCGCTCCTGCTTGGTACCCTGGTTGGCGATGAACAGGCTCTTGTATTTGCCGGAAAACGCCGCGCCCTGGCTGTCCTCGAGCAGCGAACTGCTGCGGACGATCAGCGGCCGGTCACCCAGGTCGTCCAGGGCCATCGCCAGGCCCTTGATCATCTCCGGCGAGAAGGACGAATTCTTGAAAAGCTGGATGAGGTTGGGATACTCCAGCCGGATCTGGTCGATCTCGTGGTACTTGTACTCGAGCAGATCCTCCAGGTGGTTGTGGTGCAGGAAGTCGAAGATGCCGTCGGAGGGGATGTACCAGGTGCGCGGCACCTTCATCTGGCGCAGCGCCTGCAGCCGGTCGCCGTTTTTGCGGATGATTTCCCTGGCGACCGACATGCCCGCCGCCTTGCCGCCCAGCTTGCCGTTGCTCTGCGGCGGGTAAATGAACCGCTGGGTCAGGTCGTACAGCGTGTCGAGCGTGATGTGCTTTTTGGCGATGTTGATGAATTCGAGGCGGCGGCTGAATAACCGGCGGATCAGGCTGACGTGGACCGCGTCGATCGTGGCGCGCGACAGGTCGCTTTCCTGAAAGCCCGATTCGCGGAAGCGGACGATGGCCTCGGCGATGTCCGACAGCTTCGAGGTGTTGTCCTCGAGCACGTCGAGCAGGAAGCTGACCTTGTTTTCTTTGATCCACTTCTGGAAGTAGGCGAAGATCATGTCGTCGCTGAGGCGGCGCGCGGCGATGACGAAAATCTGTTCGGCGAGTTGCAGGTTGATTTCGACCGGCTGGATGCGGATCGGCCGGTTGACGCCGTCGTGCTGGGTTTCTCCCCGGGTCTCGGTGAAATTCCAGCCCAATTTGCCCAGCAGTTGGCGCGCTTCCTCGACGCCGATGTAGCACAGGTAGTTGAGCATGCGGCGTGAGATTTTCAGCAGCAGGTCGCGATCGGTCAGCTTGAGCATGTCGTACACGACCTGCCAGTTGTGGCGCTCGATCTCCTTGTCCTTCTGATCGGTCCGCATGTCCCGGAAGAGGGATTCGAGCTGCTTGTGCAGGATGGTCTGACCGAGCCGTTGCGCCACGGTGTCGATCAGCCGTTTTTCCTCGCGCAGAAACGGTCCGTCGTCCAACGCCGGCATTTCGCGCGGATAGCCGACCTCGATCCAGCCGAGCCGGTCGTTCTGCACGATCAGGTCGGCGGTCAGTTTCCATGGCGAATCCTGGAAGCCCGGGGTTTGAAAAACCTGATTTTCAACCACGATGCGCGCCTGGGCGGCTTCGGCGTAGAACATGCCGGCGGCCAGCGACGGCACGATTTTCTCGCTCATCTGCGCCAGCGACTGGTCCGTCTGCCGCAGCACCTCCTCGACTTCGTAAAGGCAGCTCAGTTCCTTGGCGCGTTCCTGCAGGGAGGAGACCAGTTCGTCGAACGGCTTGTCGGTATCGCTCATTTTAGAATGACTCCCCGGCTGCGCCGGCCGTCCACCTTGACGCAAAGCGGAGCGTTCAGGGCGACGCAGCGGACGAACGATTTTTCCTTCCAGGTCGGTTGCGCGGCGAGCCACGACCAATCGATCCGTTTCTCGGGATCGCGCACCGAAAAATAGCTTACCTGGAAAGCGTTGATGTTGTGAAAGAAATGCGAACCCTGGCTGAGGTCGACGTTCATGTCCTCGAGCATCGCCTCGACGATCGTCCGGGCGCCGCCGATCTGGCCCCAGGTCACCGGAATGCCCAGCCATGGGTCCGACGAACCCCAACGCCCGAAGCCGATCAGCAAATACGGCTGCCCCGCCTCGACCAGCGCGCGGTTGATCGTCGCCAGTTCGGCGGCCACCTTGGTCGACAGCGCGAGGGAGAAGGTGTCGGGTTTGACGTAGACGATGTGGCGGAGGTCTTCGTGGATGCCGTTGCCCAGGACGCTGGCCGAGGACAGCAGCACCCGGTCGCCGCTCATTTCGGCGTCGTCGATCTCAACCGCCTCGCGCGAAACGACCATCGGCCGCACCTGCAAGAAACCGAAACGGATCGGCCCGTTTTTCGGCAGGGTTGCGGCGAATTCGATTTCGACGTCAGCGCTCAGGCTTTCCTTGGCGATTGCCAATAGTTCACTGATCACTTCGTTGAGCGGCAGCACACGCCCGACGAGCAGCGGCGCGAAGGTGATGGCCCGCGGCCCGGCCCCGGCGGTGCCCATTTCGAGCCGGTCGTTGGCGCCGTCGTAGGTTGACGCCACGAGGCGCAGGTTGTCGTCGTATTCCGCGTCGGCCAGCGCGGCGGCGCTCAGGTATTCGGTTTCCTTGATCGGGTCGTGCGCGGGCGGCCGGCCCATGTTGACCGCCCAGAAGGTTTTTTGCGTTTCGTCGAGCAATTGGCGCAGTGAGTTGTACGGCGGGTTGGACCGCGGCAAGCGCGGCGAATATGTCCACGAGGTGCCGCCGTCGACGATGGTTTTGCCCAGGCCGAGCGCCAGATTGACCACGCCGTCCTCGGGTTTGGCGCCGCCGAACGCGTAATAGGTGTAGGATCGCCCGACGCCGGAGATCACCGGATAAAAGCGCTCGCCGAACCGTTCGCCGATCACTTCCTGGATGATGACGGCCATTTTTTCCTGGTGCGGCTCGATGCCCGTGGCCCGCATGTATTCGCGCGCCGTCTGAAAAAACGTCGAAGCGTAGACGAACTTGACGGCCTCGATCAGCTTTTGGAAGCGGACGTTCGGGTCCGGCTGGTTGTTGGGGATCATCTTGGTTTCATAAATGCCCGCGAACGGGCGGGCGAGGGCGTCCTCCAACAGGCTCGACGAACGGACGGCGAGGGGCGTCCGGGTCTGGCTGACCAGCGACCACAGGTCGCCGACCAGCATCGGTGAAAGTTCCGCCCGCTGAAATTCGTGGGCGATGCGTTCGTCGGAATGCTCTTCTTCCAGGAAGTCGTAAAGCCGGTTCTCCTCCATGAACAGGTCGAAATACTGGGTGGTGATCACCGTCAGCTTGGGAATGCCCACGACGATGGGAGCGAAGCGCTCGGCCGGCAGTTTTTCCGCCAGAATGCGCTTGATGAACGCCAGACCGTGCGCCTTGCCGCCGATTTCGCCCTCGCCGATGACGGAAAAATCGTGATCCGCCGCTAGAAATCGCCGGTCAAAGGGCAAAAATTCCGTCATCGTGGCCGCGCGCGGCGCGTCGCTCATTTGCCATTCACTCCCTTTTGGGATCCTGCCGACTGTCGTTCACCTTAGCATCCGTCTGCCGGCGTTGTCCACCAAAGCGAAATCCGCGAACCGGGCGATGGCGAACCCGGCAAGATGATTATTCAGTGCAAATAATGCTTTCGGGTCGGTGCACGGTTCGTATGTTCAAAGTTCCGGAATTGGCGTGCTCGTCCCTGCCGCTTTTCGATCTTGCTATTTGGCCCTAAATGCAGGATAATACTAACTATGGATTAATTAGATGATTTGCATGCTTCTTGTGGGGTCGGGCGCGAATCCGAAAAGATTGAATCGTTATTTTGTCCAATGGGGGGATAATGAAAAAAAGCAATACGCCCAGGGCAATGAAAAAAATACGGAAACCCGTTGCGATAAAAAAGCCTTTCCAGAATGAAGAAGGGAGAAAAAAGAAAATGGAAAAAGGGAAAATGGATGCCGCCAAAGCGCCAGTTTCATCCCAACCGGCCACCGGAAACATTGATCAGATTCGCGATATTCTTTTCGGCAACCAGGTTCGCGAATACGACAAACGATTCGCGGAAATGGAAGAACGGTTCTCAAAACGATTGTTGGACCTGCGGACCGAAACCACCAAGCATTTCGAGTCGATCGAAAATTATTTCAAGGGCCAGTTCGACAGCATGGCTGATCAATTGAAAGAAGAAAAGGACGAACGGACCGGCGACCACAAACAGTTGGAAAGGGATCTGAAGGAGACCGCCGCGTCGTTCGAGAAAAAATTATCGAAATTGACTGAACAAACCGCCAAGTATGAAAAGGAATTGCGCCAACAATTGCTCGAGCAATCCAAAACCTTGCGCGAGGAAATCCGGCAAAGCATCGAGGATCTTTCAACCGCCGTCACGCGTCAGTTGGACGATCTGCGTGGCGCGAAAACCGATCGCGCCGCCTTGGCCGCCTTGTTCATGGATGTCGCCATGCAACTGAACAGCGAAATCGCGCCCAATTTCGATAAATAGTCATTCGCACGATGAGCGATGAATCTCGGCCAGTCGTAACGACCGCGGAAAGGGAGGCGATTCCCACGTCCGGCGGCGATGAACTGCAAAAATTGCGGCACTTGCTGCTGGGCAAGGAGCAATCCCAGATCGGCCGGCTGGAGGAGGAAGTCGACAAGTGCCGCCCCACGGCTGAGAATCTCGCTTCGGTTCTTCCCAAGGCTATTGACCGGGCTACCGCTCTCGACGATCAGCGGCTCACCGACTCGCTTGCGCCGACGGTCGAGAAAGCCATTCAGATTTCAGTGAAAAAGGACGCCACGCCGCTGGTCAACGCGTTGTTTCCGGTAATGGGTCCGGCAATCCGTAAGGCGATCGCCGAAACCTTCAGCGGAATGATCCAATCGTTGAACCTGGCGCTGGAAAAAAGCTTTTCCGTCCAGGGGTTGAAATGGCGGCTCGAAGCCTGGCGAACCGGCAAGCCTTTCGGGGAAGTGGTTTTGCTGCACGGCCTGGTGTTTCGGGTGGAGCGGATCTTCTTGATCCACCAGAAAACCGGCGTGCTTTTGTGGCATGCCGCCGACGATGCCGCGCAGTCGCAGGACGGCGACATGGTTTCGGGCATGCTGACGGCGATTCAGGATTTCGTGCACGATTCGTTCGCCGTGCGGCAAGGCGATAAACTGGAAACCATCCAGGTCGGCGAACTGAAAGTATGGATCGTGCAGGGGCCGGCCGCCTTTCTCGCGGCGGTGATTCGCGGCGACGCGCCGGAATCGTATCACGAGGTCCTGCACGAAATTCTCGAACAGGTCCACCGCGAGCGCGGGCGGGAATTGGCGGAATTCACCGGCGATACGGAGCCTTTCGCGGCGATCGAGCCCGAATTGCGGCGCGGATTGCGCGCCCAATACAAGGAAAAGGAGCACTCGCTCCGGCGGGCGTATCTGGCGCTGGGCGCCGTTCTGGTCGCGCTGCTGTTGTGGACGGGTTTTCTGACGCGGGACAATCTGCGGTGGGCGGATTACCTGGCTCGCTTGGGTTCCGAACCGGGTCTGGTCGTGGTCGAGAGCGGCCACCGTTTCGGCCGCTATTGGGTCAATGGGTTGCGCGATCCGCTGGCCGCCGATCCGGCTTTTTTGCTGTCCACCGTCAAACTGAATCCGAAAAAAGTGTCCAGTCGGTGGCAGCCCTTTCAATCCCTGGACGATAAATTGCTGTTGAACAGGGCCCGGGCCGTCCTGCTGCCGCCGGAAAAAGTATCCCTCCGGCTCGAAAACGGGACGTTGTTCCTTTCCGGCGTCGCGCCACATTCATGGATCGTCGCCGCCCGGGAACGAGCGCGGGGAATAGCTGGGATTGTCGCCCTGGATACGAAAACCTTGTTGGACGAGGATGGGGATCGCCTCCAGGCGCTCAAGGCGCGCGTTGAAAAAGCGGAGCTATGGTTCCAGGTGAATTCCACCCAATTGCTGCCCGACCAAATCGACAAGTTGGATTCTCTGGCCGCCGATATTCGCGAAATCGACGCGACCGCGACGCGCACGGGCCAAACCGCGCGTTTTCGGTTGATCGGCCGAGCCGACAGCCGCGGCACCGAGGCGGTCAATGCGCAGCTCAGCCAACGGCGGGCGGAGGCCGTCGGGCGAATTTTGTTTTCAAAAGGTCTGCGAACTGATATCTTTTCCGTGGATGGGTTGGGCGCGAATAAACCATTGGAATCGGAAGACACCGAGAACGGACGGGTTCGCAATCGCTCGGTGGTGGTGGAAGTCGTGATAACCGGCATCGTCCCATAAAGGCCGCGGCGATGATCAAAAAGAAAATCTGCCTCCTGGGCGCGTTTGCCGTCGGTAAAACCAGCCTGATCGAACGGTACGTTCAAAGCGTCTTTTCCGACAAATATCACGCGACGGTCGGCGTGAAAGTCGATAAAAAAGAGATCCGGGTCGCCGATCAGGAGGTGACTCTGTTGATTTGGGATGTCCAGGGAGAGGACGAGATCCAGAAAATCAATGCGAATTATCTGCGCGGATCCGCCGGATTTTTTCTGGTGGTGGACGGTACCCGGCGGGAGACGGTCGAGGTGGCGCTGGAAATCGCCCAACGGACGGTTGACGCGGTGGGCGAAATCCCGCTGGTGGTGCTGCTGAACAAGACCGATTTGGAAGACGAATGGGAATTGGGGGCGGATGAGATGGAAAAGTTGTCCGCGCGCGGCTGGCTGATCGCGAGGACCAGCGCCAAATCCGGTCTGGGCGTGGAAGAAGCGTTTCAACACCTGGTCGTGAAAATTCTATCATCCTGACACGCGGAGCGTAAAAATTTCCAACTTCAACGGTCATAACCTGACGGATTTGCCGGGCGAAATCCTGGCGTACTTGGATCAGATCCTCTCCGAAAGCCGACCGATCGCGTTTTTGCGGATCGATCCCGAAGGCTTGCCGCTGCATTGCGGCGGGGACTGCCGGCACTTCGGCCTGGACTCGTTGCGCGAGGCGATCCGGGTGGACGACCAGCTCGATTTTCTGTTCGGCCTGTTGCCGCTGCCGGATGAAAGGCTGGTTCTGCCGCTGGTGCGGATGGCGAACGGTTCGATCGCGGAAGTCCATCTGGTCCGGGACGACGCCGCGGGCGACTGGATCCTTTTGATCGATGCCGGCGCCCATGCCAGAGAGCACCTGAGGATGCAGCAATACGCGGACGACTTGAACCTCCTGCGCAAGCAGCAAGAGCGGCTGCTGGCTCGCATCGAAAAGAACAACCAGGACCTGCAGACCATTTTCAATCAGATGCGGCTGATCACCGCCATCGTCGAGGGCGACGGCCGCGTTTCGTTCATCAGCGAAACCGGTCAGCAATGGTTGCAGCGCGACGCCGCGCAGATCATCGGTTTGCCCTGGGAAGAGGTGCTGCCGTTTGCGGAGCAGGATCAGGACCGGATCCGGAATTTATTTTCCTTGCCGGCCGGCCAGCGCGAAAAACTTCACCTGCACGGGCAGACCGAGCCGGGACGGCACTTTTGGATCGAACTCGACCTGCAAGACGATCCGCGCGACGCGAATAGAAAAATCATCCATCTCTACGACTGGACGGAAATTCACGATCTGCGCCGCCAGCTCGACGAAAAGGTCCGGTTTCAGGGACTGATCGGAAAAAGCAAACAGATGGAACAAGTCTTCGACCTCATCCAGGAAGTGGCGGCGGTCGATTCCACTGTATTGATCGAGGGCGAAACGGGATCCGGCAAGGAACTGGTCGCGCGGGCGATTCATCATTCGAGCCTGCGCAAGGACAAGCCGTTTATTGCCGTCAACTGCGCCGGTCTGGTCGACTCGTTGATCGACAGCCAGCTCTTCGGACACAAAAAGGGCGCCTTCACCGGGGCGATCACCGACCAGATGGGCGTGTTCGAGGCCGCGGACCAGGGGACGCTGTTTCTCGATGAAATCAGCGACATTCCGCCCAACGTGCAAACCCGGATTTTACGGGCGCTGGAACAGCGGGAAATCACCCGCATCGGCGAAACGAAAATCCGCCAGGTCAATGTCCGCATCCTGGCTGCCACCAACAAAGACCTGAACCTGGAGGTCGAGAAGGGGAATTTCCGGTCGGACTTGCTGTACCGCATCCGCGTGGCGCGGATCACGATTCCCCCGTTACGCGATCGCGGTTCGGATATTCCGTTGTTGGCCGACGTGTTTCTGAAAGACGCCGGCGCTTCAGCCGGCAAGGAAATCGACGGCTTCAGCAGCGAGGCCATGCGCATCCTGTGCGAGCATCAATGGCCGGGAAATGTCCGCGAATTGCGCAATGCCATCGAATACGCCGTGATTTGTTGCAAGGGGCCGGTCATTCAGGCCAGGAACCTGCCGCCGGAAATATCGGAATCCTCCGTTCACCACAAGGTCGACGGCTTGCTCCGGGATTTGGATGAAAAGGAACGGATCATCGTCGCCCTGCAAAAGACGCGCGACAACCGCAAAGCCGCCGCGAAACTGTTGGGCATCAGCCGGGCCACTTTGTATCGTTACCTGGAAAAGTACGGTCTTTCCGCCAAGTAGAGATTTTCCCAGTCGGTTGGTCACCATAAGACACGATATAAGACACCATTGAGACACCCGTGACAGGCTGTCCCAGGTTCGCCTTTCGGCCGAAAACGGTTCATCTATTTGATTTAATTGTGAATTTTATTTCATTTCTCGATACACCGATTTGGCATGCGCCATGCTTTTTAGGGAAAATGAAGCGATTCTTTCGGTTTGCGATCGAACCAGGCTCGAAAAAAGAGGAAATAATGGATAGAATGCCGGAACTTATTTCTGATTATCTCTTAGATATAGTTTTGAGAGATCTCACTCCGGCCTATTTCCAGATCGATGAAAAAAAACGGCTCCTTTCCTGGGGGGGCGATCTTGGAAAATTTGGAATCGACCCGGATCATCACGTGTCGCTAAGCATCGGTGAGCCGATTATCGATCTGCTGCCCTTTCTGGAAGGAGCGTTTCCGGCGGCCGGCGAGACGATTTGCCTACCGTCGGTGGAATTAACCTCGGAACGTTTTGCCGACGTCCATCTCATTTCGGGAGAGACCGGATATCGTATCCTGCTTCTCGATTCGACGACCGTGACCACTCAACAAAAAGCCCTACGTGAAAAGATCAATGCCTTGCGACTGTCCAACGCGCAGAACGCGCGGCTGATGAAAAAATTGAATTTTGTCAATAACTTATTAGTGGACTCGATGAAGCAGGTCCAAGCGAAAAATAAGGTTTTGCGAGAAATCGCCCAGAAGCGGGAAGAATTTTTCAGCTCGGTGCTGCATGACATCCGTTCGCCGCTCTCCTCGGTCCAGATGTTCATGGATGGAATGAAATTGGGCGTTCTGGGCGAACTGAGCGAAAAGCAGAAAAAGTTGTTGGATCGGTTGGCTGAGGCGCTAAAGAAGCAAATGTCCCAGATCAACGAAATGGTCGTCTCCGTCCAGTACGATGTCGATGATCTACGCTTGGATCGACAAACGGCGAACCTGAGTGAGTTTCTGCAGGAAATCTTTGTTGAGTTCAAACCGATCGCCCGGAAGAAAAACGTGGATCTCTTTCTGATGGAAACCGACGATCTTCCCGCCGTGCAATTCAATAAAAATAAAATCCGACGAGTACTTGAAAATTACCTCACAAACGCGATAAAATTTACTCCTGAGGGAGGAAAGGTTATTTTATTCGCAAGCTTTATCGCCGAGGAGGCGGCGATCAAGGTGTCGGTGCGTGACACGGGCGTGGGAATCGACGCGGCAGACATCCCGAAATTATTTCAAAAATATCAACGCGCGAACAACAAGCCCACTGGTGACGAACCGAGTTGCGGGCTTGGCTTGTATATTTGCCGGCGCATCGTCGAAGCGCACGGCGGCAAGACTGAAGTTCAAAGCCAGATCAATAACGGCAGTACTTTTTCTTTCACCTTGCCGGTCTGAAAAAACCGGCCGGTACGTAAATGGGAGAAAAGGAGAAAAATTATGTCCTTGAATAAACGCGCTCTGGCCGAGATGATCGGCACCTTTTGGCTGGTTTTCGGCGGTTGCGGCAGCGCCGTGCTGGCAGCGGCGTTTCCGGGAGTCGGGATCGGTTTCCTGGGCGTCGCGCTCGCCTTCGGTCTGACCGTGCTGACGATGGCCTACGCGATCGGCCACATTTCGGGTTGCCACCTGAATCCGGCGGTGACGGTCGGGTTGATCGTTGGCAAGCGTTTCCCGCTGAAGGAAGCGCCACACTACGTGATTGCCCAGGTCATCGGGGGGATTCTTGGCGCGGGGGTCCTCTATTTGATCGCCAGCGGCAAAGCGGACTTTTCGCTCGCCGGGGGTTTCGCCGCCAATGGTTTCGGCGAGCATTCTCCCGGCGGTTACAACCTGCCGGCCGCGCTGGTGGCCGAGATCGTGCTGACCTTCATGTTTCTGATGGTCATTCTCGGTGCGACCGATCCGCGCGCTCCCCAAGGATTCGCCCCGCTTGCCATCGGCCTGGCGCTGACCTTGATTCATCTGATCGGCATTCCCGTCACCAACTTGTCGGTGAATCCGGCGCGGAGCACCGGCCCGGCCGTGTTCGTCGGCGGGTGGGCGCTGGCCCAGCTTTGGCTCTTCTGGGTCGCGCCGATCGCCGGCGCGGCGTTGGCCGGGATCGTGTATCCGCTGATTGGGAAAAACAAAGAATAGTTTGCTACGGCAAATTAGTGATTAAGAATAAGCGAGGGATTCCAAGCAGGTCATTAACCAAGAAAGGAAATTAATAATGAAAAGAACACTGTTTGTGGCGCTAGCGGTCGCACTTTTGCTTACCGCCGCGGCCTTTGCGGAGGACACCGCGATTCTCACCGACGACAAGGGATTCAACCTGGCGCACTTCCGTCCCAATATTTTCGGCGGCCATTACCTGGCCATCGAGGATTCGGCGGCGCTGTGCCCCTGGACCATCGGCGGCGGGCTCTACTACGAATACGTCAACAAGCCGTTTTCCTATTACAAAGACAGCGGCACGGGCACGGAAACGGAACTGGATTATATCGGCCACTATCAGGGCATCCACGGCGTGCTGGCCTTCGGTTTGTGGGAATGGATGAGCCTGGGCGCGACCGTGCCGTACTACATGGCCCGGATGCGTCCGGTCGAGGATTTCAGCCTGGCCGATCCACCGGCCACTTTGCCGGAATTGTCGAACGAGAGTTTTCTCGGTGACGTGAAAGCCGAAATAAAATTCATGCCGCTCGATGCGAAGGAGCACGTTTTCGGCATCGCCATCGCGCCGTACGTCAACTTCCCGACCGCCCCGAAAGACAGCCTGTTCGGCGAGGGCCGCACCACGGGCGGCGGCAACTTGATCCTGGGTGTCGACACGAAATACATCAACTTCATGGCCAACGGCGGGTATCTCTACCGCGGCAAGGGCGAATTGATGACCGCGGAAATGGGCGACGCCATCACCTTCGGCGCCGGCATCGGCAATGCCTATGACAGCGGCTTCGAATGGTCGATCGAGGGCTTCGGCTCTTACTATTTCATGGACGACGAAAACGACATCCTGAAAAACAACGTCCCGGTGGAAGTCCTGGCCACGCTGCGCTATCGCTTCGGCGCCAATGGTCCGCGGATCGTCGCCGGCGGCGGCACGGGCCTTTCGGGCGGCCCCGGCGCCGGCCAGTACCGCGTGGTCGGCGGCATCGATTACTTCTGCCACAATTGCGGCCCCGAAACGGGCGTCCTGACCATCAAAACGGTCGACCAGAACAACAAGCCGCTCGCGGCCACCCTGTCGATCGTCGCCCCCGACGGTAAGAGCCAGACCGTCGCCTCCACCGGCGAATGGAACTCGGAATTCGTCGTCGGCGATTACAGCGCGAGCGCCTCGCGCGAAGGGTTCCAGGGCGATAAGCGGTCCGCTTCGCTGTCCGCCGACGGCGCGGTGATCACGCTGATGCTCAAGGAGATCGTCAAGCCGAAATCGCCCACCACCGTTTCGCTTTCGCTGCTCGACAAATGCAGCAACAAACCGGTGAAGGCGGCCGTTGTGCTGAAAGACGGCGCGGGCAAGGAAACCGCCATCGCGGTCGGTGAAAACGGTTACCAGGGCGCGCTGGCGGCGGGAACCTACCAGGTCACGATCTCGGCGGACGGCTATCAGCCGAAGACCGACTCGGTCACCCTCGTCGCGGAGAAAGACACGCCCCTCAAGGTCGCGTTGATCAAAAAAATCGAGTTGAAAGGCACGATCTTCTTCGCGGTCGCCAGCGACAAGATCCTGGCGAAGTCGTTCCCGGTGATCGACGACGCCGCCGAACAGATCAAGGGTCTCTGCCAATATTCCAAGATTCGCCTCGAAGGGTACACCTCCTCGGAAGGCAAGCTGGAAATGAACAACGAGCTGTCGAAGAAGCGCGCCGCGGCCGTGAAAGCCTATCTGGTAAAGAAAGGCATTCCGGCCGACAAGTTGGAATCCGAAGGCTACGGCCCGAAGAACCCCATCGCGCCGAATGACACCGAAGCGAATCGCGCGAAGAACCGTCGCGTCGAGTTCATCATCGTCGAATAAAAGGGTCGGTCGGCTAACGGAATCTTGCCCTTCCCAAACCAATGGGAAGGGCAAGATTCTACCCTTGAAAGGGGGGATGTTCGCGATCAAGAAAAAAACGTTTCCTTGAAAAAATCAAGCATCAGCAGAACAGAAAGGCAAAGAAAATGAACACCAGTTTTCGTCACGTCCTATCGGCGACAGTGGTCTTTGCGGCCATGTCGGTCATCGCGATGATGATCTCCTGCGGGGGCGGCGACGATGACGACGATAACGCCGTTGCGCCGTTTTCGCTGTACCTGATCGATGCGCCGGTAACCGACGCCGATGAAATCAACCTGACTATCAATGCCGTTGCGGTGAATGGCCCGGAAGGTTGGACCGATCTGGCCGTCACGCCGGAACGCTACAACCTCCTGGAACTGATGAACAACGCCGGAGTGGTGTTGGCCGAACAGGATTTACCCGCGGGCGATTACGGCGAAATCCGGCTGGTAATCGAATGCGAAGGTGACGAAGCGCCCGAGATCGTGATCGCGGGTGAGAGTTATCCGCTCCAGGTACCGAGCGGTTGCACCAGCGGTTTCAAACTGAAGGGCGAGTTTTCGTTGGTCGCGGGTCAGGAAACCATGCTGATCATGGATTTCGACATGACGAAGTCCGTGCATGAAACCGGCAACGGCAAGTACCTGCTGAAACCGGTGGTCCGGTTCGTGCAGGCGGACGCTGCCGGCAATCTCATCGGCCTGGTGACGCCGGTCGTGCCGCGTACCGTCGTTTACGCCTTCGAAGCCGGCGCCTTCACCGGCGATAATTTCGACGACGCCGTCAACTCGACGATCATTCGCGATGACGGCACCTTTACGATTGCGGCCTTGCCGGCCGGCTCCTACGATGTGGTCGTGGTGGCCGCCGGTTACGAAATCGCCGTTTATGTCGAGGATGTCGTCATCGAGGCCGGAACCGACCGGACGCTGGAAAATCCCATCGAGCTGACGCCGGAATCGTAAAAACCGGCGCGGATGCTTCTGATGCGGATCGGCCGGGAAAGTTCGCGGGGAAGTTCTTTCCCGGCCGCGATTGTCTTAACCCGAAAGGAGAAACGCCATGCCCAATCGTGCTTTCCGGATGATCGCCCTGATTCTGGTGTTCACCGTGCTGATTTTTTCCTTCGCTTCCTGCGCGGGCAAGTTTTCGCTGACCCATAAATTACTGAACTGGAATCTGAGCCTGAACAAATGGCTCGGCAGTTTCCTCTTGTTCGTGTTCATCATCTTGCCGGTCTACGGTATTTGCCTGTTGATCGACTGGGTGATCCTCAACGTCATCGAATTCTATTCGGGCAACAATCCGGTCGCCGCCAACTCCCCGCCGGCGACCAAGACGGCCGTCATCGACGGGCGGCAGGTCTCGCTGACGATGTATCCCGGAAAGGGCGTCAACCTCGATCTGGCGACGGAAGAAACCGACGGCAGTGTCCGGCTGATGATGGTGCGGACCACCGAAAACGGCGTCGAAGCCAAGCTGATCGAAAACGGCAAGGAATCGCTCATCACCGCCCGGCCCGGCGCCGACGGCGACGTCGTGCGCTGCGTCGAAAGCCAATGCCGGTCCATCGACCGGGAAGAACAAAGCGCCATGCTGGAGGAAGTCGAGGGCCTGGATCGTTTACTGGCCGAGGCCCATTAATAGTACGGTCCGGTCGGAGCGATTGAAAGTTTCGGAACGCGAAGACGCCGATTTCGCGGGAAATCGGCCGTTTCATCGCCGGGAGGTTTCATGTCGAACGAATCGCTGAAATATCGCTGGACCTTTTTCCGCGCCGGCGGCGTCGATCAGGTGTCGTTGCGCCAGGGCGCCGATTTGCGACAACTGGGTCAACTCGACCAGAAGCTCTGGACGGCATTAGCCATGCCGACCAAGGGAGTCGAACTGGACGCCCGCACGATCGCGCTGCTCGACGCCGATCAGGACGGCCGGATTCGCGTGCCGGAAATTCGCGCCGCGGTCGCGTGGGTCTGCGACGTGCTGCATGACCCCGACGAGGTATTCAAGGGCGGCGACAGCCTGCCACTCGCGGCCATTCGCGACGAGTCGGTGCTGGCCGGGGCGCGCCGCGTCCTGCAAAACCTCGGCAAATCCGAGGCCGAGACCATTTCCCTTGCCGACGTGCGCGACACCGACAAATTCTTTTCCGCCGCCAATTGCAACGGCGACGGTATCGTGCCGCCGGAAACCGCCGGCAGCGAGGACAAGGCGCAAATCGTCCGGGACATCATCGCCACCGTCGGCTCGGTGAACGACCGTAGCGGTCAGCCGGGCATCGACCAGGCGAAGGTCGACGCGTTTTTCGACGAAATCGCCAAATACCTCGACTGGCTGACCCTGGCCGAGACCGACCCTTCGTTGCTGCCGCTCGGCGAGGCCACCGCCGGCGCGTTCGAGGCGCTACAGCCGGTGCGGGCTAAAATCGAGGATTTCTTCACCCGCTGCCGGCTGGCCGCGCTGGATCCGCGCGCGGCGCTGGCCGTCGGCGGGACCGAAGCGGAATTTCTGGCGCTCGCGGGCAAGGAACTTTCTTCCGCCACGCCGGAGTTGCGGCAACTGCCGCTGGCTGCCGTCACCGCGAATCGCGGGCTGCCGTTGCGTACCCTGCTCAACCCGGCCTGGCTCGACGAAATGGCGGCCTTCGTCGCCAAGGCGGTGGACCCGCTGCTGGGTGCGGAACACGTCGCCCTGAGCGAAGCCGACTGGAAAACACTGCAGGCGAAGCTGGCGCCCTACGCCGCCTGGCTCGCCGCCAAGCCGGCGGTCGTCGTGGACAAACTGGGGGCGGAACGGTTGCGGTTTCTCGCCGGCAGCGGAGCGCGGCAACAGATGGAGGAATTGATCCGCGCGGATTTGGCCGTCGCCACGGAAGTCGCTCAGGTCGCCGCGGTGGAAAAGCTGCTGCTCTTTCAACGGGATCTGCAGCGCGTGCTGAACAACTTCGTCAACTTCGGCGATTTTTACGCGAAGAAGGACGCGATTTTCCAGGCCGGCACACTTTACCTGGATGGCCGGGGTTGCGCGCTATGCCTGGAAGTCCTCGATCCGGCCAAGCATGCGCTGATGGCGGGTCTTTCGGGCATGTACCTGGCCTATTGCGATTGCACCCGTCCGGGCGGCTTGAAAAAGCAGATCGTGGCCGCGTTCACCGACGGCGACTCCGACAATCTGCTGGTGGGCCGCAACGGCGTTTTCTACGATCGCCAGGGGCAGGATTGGGACGCGACGATCATGCGCATCGTCGCCAATCCGATCAGCCTGCGCGAGGCTTTCTGGTCACCCTATAAAAAACTGGGGCGCATGGTCGCCGAGCAGGTAGCCAAGCGGGCCGCCACGGCCGAAGCGCAGTCGCAGACCAAGCTGGCCGGCACGGCGGAAGCCACGGCCAACGTGGACAAGGCGGCCAAGCCCGTCGAAGCGAAGAAGATGGACGTCGGCACGGTCGCCGCGATCGGCGTCGCGGTCGGCGGCATCGGCGCCATGGTGACGGGGCTGGCCAGCGCCTTTTTCGGGCTGGGCTGGTGGATTCCGGTGGCGCTCCTGGGCATCGTCCTGGTGATTTCCGGGCCGGCGGTCATCCTGGCCTACCTCAAATTGCGCCGCCGCAACCTGGGGCCGATTCTCGATGCAAGCGGTTGGGCGATCAACGGCCGTGCCCGCATCAATGTTCCCTTCGGCGCGGCGCTGACCGATCTGGCGGTTTTACCCCCCGGCGCGAAACGAATGATGAGCGACCCGTACGCCGAGAAAAAGCGGCCCTGGAAACTGTATCTCTTCCTGCTGGTGGTGCTGCTGCTGGCGCTGGCCTGGTACTTCGGCAAACTCGATCCGTACCTGCCGCTGCAATTGCACTGCGGCAACGTGCTCGGTTCCTATGCGCCGGCCAGCGCGCTCCCGCCGCCCGCGCCCACGCCGGTTCCCGTTCCCGCGCCGGTGCCGGCGCCGGTCCCGCCTCCGGCGCCTTGACCGAATGATTGAACAGGGACGGGGAGGGCCTCACGGTCCTCCTTTTTTTTATTTTTCGCCGGCGGTTGCCGCTTCGTGATCTTGCCGCGTGTAAATGTAATCGACGCCGCCGAGAATGCGGTAAATCGGCGCGCCGACTCCCTGGCTGACGCCGGGGCCCGCGCCGACCAGCGCCCGCGGGCCGCTTTGGCCGAAGCGGTAGCGCAGGGTCGCCAGCACTTCCATCGGGTTGTTGTGAAAGATTTCCCGGTCGTCGACGGCGTAGTAACCGCCGGTGTATTCCAGTGAGAATCCGAAGCCGCCGGCGAAATCGCGCGCGATGCCGGCGCCCCATTGATACGCATCGCCGACCGTTTCCAGCAGCACGTCGTTTTCACCGCGGTACAGATAGCCGCCCTCCAATCCGAGGTTGAACGGGCCGAAGTCGTGGCCCAGGGCCAGCTTGCCGCCACCCGTGATTCGCCCTTCGCCGAGATAGCTTTCGGTCTTGCCGGTCGGGAAGTCGACGAATGGGATCAACGCCAGGCCGAGCCAATGCTTGTCTTGGCGCAGTACGCCGAATTTCAGGGCGGCGCGGATATCGCCGACTTCGAAGCCCCACTCGAGGTCTTTTTCTTTCAGCTCGGTTTCCGCCAGCGGATGGTAAACATCCTCGACCGGACGGTGGTTGGCGTAATGCAGCGGCACGTCCAGGCCCAGGCCAAGCCAATCGAGCGGGGCGAACGAAAGCAGGAGATCGCCAGTGAACAGGTCGGCGAGGTAATCGAAACCCGGGTCGTCGTTCTGGTAGTCGGTCAGCAGGCTATGGGTGTAATTGAACAGCGCGCCGGCGTGAAAGCTCAGGGCGCCCAGGGGGCGCGATTCGTCCAGCGAGACGAACGGCCCGCCGAAGATGGACGGCCGGAAAAGTTGGACGTTGATTCCCTGATCGTCGTCGCCGTCGGCGGCGCGGGCGAAAGCCGAAAGGACGAATATCGCCACGAATAGACCAATGCCGACGAAAACCTTTTTCGTTGCCATGCGGTTCTCCCCCGAAACGAATCGTGATGGCGCTTGGTTGCCGAATTGTCGTGATTTAGCGCTTTTTCGGCGCCGAAATCAAAGGTCCGCCGTGCAGTGCGGACACTTTTTCGCCGGTTCGGGGATGGCGGTGGCGCAAAACGGGCACGGCTTGGTTTTCATCTCCACCATCGTCACGGGCTTGGGCGGCTGCAGCTTGTTAACCGCCCGCACCATGAAGTACACCGCCAGCGTAACGATGAAAAAGTTCAGCACGGCATTGATGAACAGGCCGTAATTCAGGGTCGGTGCGCCGGCCGCCTTGGCGGCGGCGATCGAATCGAACGGCACGCCGGTCAGGCTGATGAACAGGCTGGAAAAATCGACGTGGCCCAGCAGCAAGCCGATCGGCGGCATGATGATATCTTCCACCAGCGAGGTGACGATTTTTCCGAAGGAGGCGCCGATGATGACGCCGACAGCCATGTCCAGCACGTTGCCGCGCAAGGCGAACGCTTTGAATTCCTTCCACATGCGACCGACTCCTTTTCAACGGACGATCAGGAATTCGCCTGCCGTTTATCGACCCAAAGCGAGGCGACGACGGCGATGGTCAGCATGACGATGATGATGCCCAGGCTGAGCAGGACCGGCACGTGGATCAGGTCTTCGATCAGCATTTTCAGGCCGATGAAGCCCAGGATTGCCGCCAGGCCGACGTTGAGGTAACGCAACCGGGTCATCATGCCGGCGATGAGAAAGTACATCGCCCGCAGGCCCAGAATGGCGAAAATGTTGGACGAATACACGATGAAGGGATCCTTGGTGATGCCCAGCACCGCCGGCACCGAGTCGAAAGCGAACAGCACGTCCGAAAATTCCACCACCAGCAGCACCAGGAACATCGGCGTGGCGAGCCAGAGCCCGTTGGACCGGGTGAAAAATTTCGTGCCGTCCAGTTCCGGGGTGGTGCGCAAATATTTTCTCGCGATCCGCATGATCAGCGTCTTGGACGGATCGATCGGCTCGCCCTTGTCGAAAGCCAGCTTCACGGCGGTGTAGATCAGGAAGGCGCCGAACAGGTACATCATCCAGTCGAAGTGCGAAAGCAGGGCGGTCCCGGCGTAAATGAACAACGCCCGCATCACCAGGGCGCCGACCACGCCGTAAAACAGCACCCGGTGCTGGAACTCCAACGGAATTCGGAAAAAATTAAAAATCACCAGAAAAACAAAGAGGTTATCGATCGACAGTGAGCGCTCGACCAGGTAAGCGGTGAAAAAATTCAGGGCGTCGGTGCCGCCATGGTCGTGCCAGATGTACCCGTTGAAAATCAGTGCCACCACCGTCCAGACGACGCTCCAGATGGCCGCTTCCAGCAACTTGATCTCGTGAGCTTTGCGGTTGAAAACCACCAGGTCGATCAGCAGCATGCCCACGACGATGACCCAAAAAGCCGCCCATTCGATCGTTGTTCCTGATCCGCCCAAGCGAGCCTCCTTACGTGCTTTTTCGCCCAAAAGGGGGGTCATTGTAACGGCAAAGTCGGCCCCCGACAATCGACTCGCCTCGCCTTCGGGAAGGGCCGTTAAATTTTTCAATACCCATTCAATTTGGGCTTGGGTTTTTTCTCAATATTTGTATATAATCCCTCGGTTTAGTTTGTCCACTTTGTATTTTCAGCCCCTCCCGGGGCGTTGTATTTGGGGAAACCACGAAGGCGGGGAACATGAATACGCATGGGCTTAGGGTTGACCATTCGCGGGGTCGGTTGAGCTTTCTCCTGTTTTCCATCGCATTGTTTTCCCTGGTCGCGTCGGCGTGGCCGGCGGCTGCCGTGGCCGCGACCTGTTATCAAGACGGCGACGGCGACGGCTTCGGCAACGCAAGCGTTTCGCAGATCGTCGGCGGCTCCACTTGCCCGGCGGGTTGGTCGCTGTTGGGCACCGATTGCGACGACACCCGCGCCGCCATTCACCCCGGGGCGACCGAGATCTGCAACGGCCTGAATGACAACTGCGTCAACGGCGTCGACGAAAGCAACGTCTGTTACACCGTTTACTACTGCGACGCCGACGGCGACGGTTACATCGGCCTGAGCATCTCCGCCAGTTGTACCACCTATCAGTGCGTACCGGACGACTGCGCGACTACGCCGGGCGACGACTGCAACGACCGCAACCGGGCGATCCATCCCGGCGCCACCGAGATCTGCAACAACCTCGACGACAATTGCGTCGGCGGCATCGATGAAAACGGCGTGTGCTACCTCGATTACTATTGCGACGGCGACCACGACGGCTATTTCAGCGCCGTACCTTCGGGCAATTGCAACGCGTATCAATGCCTGCCCGCCGGTTGCCAATCGGCGACCGGCGACGATTGCAACGACGCGCTGAGCGCGGTGCATCCGGGCGCGACCGAAGTCTGCAACGGCATCGACGATAATTGCGCCGCCGGCATCGACGAAAACGGCGACGCGTTGTGCGACGACGGCGCCTACTGCAACGGCGCGGAAACGTGCGGCGGCGCCGCCGGCTGCCAGGCCGGCGAGATGCCTTGTGGCGACGACAACCCGTGCACCGCCGATTCGTGCGACGAAGCCGGCGACGAATGCGTTTACGATCCGGCGCCCTTCAACGGCGACACCTGCGACGACGGCTTCTGGTGCACCGATCACGACATCTGCCGGAACGGCGAGTGCGCCGGCCTTCAAAAAGACTGCGACGATGGCATTCCCTGCTCGGTCGATACTTGCGACGAAACCGCGCGGCAATGCGCCAACGATACCGACGTCTGCGCGGCGATCACCGTCGCGCCTGACTGTGGTGCCGCCGAGTTCGACCGCTGGATCACGGTTCCGGTGACGATCGGCGAAGTGAACGGCGAAAACGACCTCGGCTTCACGCTGACCTACGACCCGGCCCTGCTCAAGGTCGTCGGCTATACGCTCCAGGGCGGCGTGCTCGAAAATTGGCGCGAAACCTTCGAATGCGTCGAAGGCGCGGCGGGCGAGGCGGTCTGCGCCGGCCTGTCCGACCATCCCCTGGATCGGGCTTCCGCGGCGACGCTGGTCAAATTTTTCCTGGCGCCGCAGGCCGAACCGCCCGCGGCCGTGCCCATCCTCCCGGCCGAAAGCGCGGTAGCCGTATTCGCCGCCGACCGGGCCCTGGCGACGCTGGCCGTGATCGATCTGCAAGCCGATTTGCAATACATGTCCGTCGACGAATGCACGCTCGAAACCGGCGACGACGATGACGACGACACCGCCGACGATGACACCGCCGACGACGATACGGCCGACGACGACACCGCCCCGGCCGACGACGACACTACCGGCGACGACAGCGACGACGACACGCCCCCGGGCGATGACGACACCGCCCCGACCGACGACGACAAGAATTTCGGCGACGAGAATTCGGTCGACAGCGGCGGGTGCTGATCGCCGCCCCATCACTCCCTAATCAAGGAAATCATCATGAAACGCTGGTGGCTTTTGTTTCTGGCGCTGGGATTCGTTTGTGCCGCTCCGGCCCTGGCGGCCGACGTGGATCTGTTGGCTCTGGGCGCGACCGCGCCGGCGACGGCCGGGTGCCGTTCGGCCGTGCGACTGACCTTCGGCGACCGGCAGGTGGTGATTCACGACGAGGCTTGTGAAATCCCCGCCGCCCAGGAATTGGCCGTCGGCGTTCCCGCCGAACGGCTTTACCTGGTGCGCGACCTTCGCCCGCTGGCCGATCGCCTCGGCTACGCCGTGCTGTACGGCCGCCGCGGCATTTACCTGGCGCTGGTGACCGACCTCGACGGCCTGCGGCTGGAGCCGGATGTCCGGTTGCAACCGGTGTCGCAAAACCGGGTGGTGACGGTCGTTCCGCCCGCCGGAAAAGCCGAGCCCGACCCGGTGGTCGAGTCGGTGTTGGCGGAATTGCAGACCGCTTCCTATGGTGAATACCTAACCGAACTGGCGGGCGATCTGCCGACCCGCTATTCCTGCACGAACGAGGTGCTGTCGGCTCGCGACCTGATCGCCGGGCATTTCACTGAACTGGGCCTGGACACGACCACGCCGACCTTCAACAATTTTTGTTTCGATTGCGTGAACGTCGGCGGCTTCAACGTGGTCGGCGTGAAAACCGGCACGGTGCGGCCCGATGAATATGTCCTGATCGGCGCGCATTACGACGACACCAGCGGCGATCCCTGCGATACCGCGCCGGGCGCCAACGACAACGGCAGCGGCGCGGCGGCGGTGCTGGAAGTCGCCCGGGTTCTGGCGGCGCACGACACCGAGGCGTCGATCCTGTTCGTGACGTTCGGGGGCGAGGAGTTCGGGATGCTCGGCAGCCGGAAATTTGTGCAGAATCTGCAGGCGGCGGGCATCGCGTCCAATCTCAAGGGCTTTGTCGTGATGGACATGATTTCCTTTTACCAGAACACGTGGGGCGCCTCCCTCGAGGGGTCGAACGGCAATCAGGCGCAGATCGACGCCCTGTTCGAGGTCGGCGGCCTGGCCGGCACCTATACCGATTTGTCGGTCGACGGCACCTACGATTATTGGGGCAGCGATCACGAACCGTTTCTCGACGCCGGGCTTCCCGGGGTGCTGATCATCGAAACGGATTGGGACCTGGATTCCGCCTACCACACCGTCAACGACACCTTGGATCGGCAGGACCTCGATTACGGCCTGGAAATGACCCGCCTGGCCGCGGCGGCCGTCGCGACCTGGGCCGTGGTCGTGCCCGAACCGGCCGATGACGACACCGCCGACGATGATACCGCCGACGATGACACCGCCGATGACGACTCGGCCGGCGACGATACGGCGGGCGACGATGACGACGATAACGACAGCGGCGGCTGCGGCTGCTGATTTTTCCGTCACCTCGGCTTCGCCGACCGCGTGTCCACGGTAGGAGCGGCTTAGCAGCCGCGATACAAACCCTACGCCGTCTTTTCGTGCGCCAGCCGGAATCCACATGACTGCCGACATGGGTGCTTCATGCCGTAGGCATGGTTGAAAATAGCCCAGCGTTTCAACGCTGGGTTTCGGTTCGCGCCATTGTTCTTCGTGCCGTAGGTACGTCCGCATGATCTCCCATATTTTTCGTGGTGAATCATGTGTCGAGGCACGTCCCTGACGGGACGAAACAATCCGCGGCGTTCATCCCCAGCGTTGAAACGCTGGGCTGGATTCAATCGTCTCTGACGGGACGTTAGGATATTTTGAAAACCCTATGCCGTCGTTCCCGGCGAAAGTGGGAATCCACACCACCGCCAACCGACCTTTCATGTCGCCGCCCACCAACCCGTCATGCCGAACTTTTTTCGGCATCCGGAATCCACACCGCTTTCACTTTGAAAATTCTCTGATTTACAAGACTTGACTTTGACAACGCAAGATAGTGTTATTTATCCATGTGCTGGGGAATAGTCGAGAAGTCTGTTGTGGGGATTCCGACGGCGGTCGAAGAATGGAGTTAAATAATGCTCCAGAAATTTTAATTTCTATATACTATCCCCGGAAATAGACGGAAATTGATCAAGACGTATTCGGAATGACTTGGTGAGAAGGAAATAATTATGAAACCATTATTAATTAGGATAAACCGCTTATTCATTTTTCTTTTTCTATTATCCATCGCTCATCTTTGTTATGCGGAAAATGTTATAATAATGTATGATAATTATGGCCAACAACAATGAGTGAAAAGACTGGATAACATCTATTTCGATGCCCAGAACAATCAATATCGCAAATCAAGCGGCCACCTGGCTAAACATGCATTTATGACGGAATTCAGGGAATGGCTGATCGAAATGCCGCAAAATACGTATTTTTATAAAGTAATTAATAGCGAAATATTCGTTCTTTTACAGGATCACCCGGAAGGGGGGCGAAAAATTTTCACATACGACACCACTGGTCACTTCATTTGGGATGTAGACTTTCAACTTTCCTCGCCGGGGTTATTGGAATTGGCGGATAGTTTGTTGTTCCTTGATTTTGCCACCGACCTATCAACAATCGATACTTATCAATATTCTTTCTCGGGCGAACTATTGTCGTCAGATCATGATCCATTGCCCTACGATAGCTTGTCGAATGCCTGGGTTTCTCTATTGGAGAATGATGTTGAAAAAAATATTTATTATTTAATTCGAGCGGAAAACGCCGATAGTGAATTGAATAAAATCGATTCAAGCGGACAACCGGAGTGGAACTGCAATTTGGAGCAGGAGTTTAAATCCCAGTATGACTTGATCGATCATGGCGCCGTGTCGCCAAGTGGAAACACCTATATTCTAATTGATGAAAGAAAGCCGGCGGGTTTGGGCATGATCGATTGCCGATTGCTCTTCATCGATCCAGATGGTCAACGGCAGGACAACATACCGCTTCAATGGCCGACCGAATCCTCCTGATGGGATGAAATAAAGGTCGATTCAGAAGGCCATATTCTGCTCACGGCGGCCAATGACGATGAAGACGAATATAAGATGATAAAGATCGACAAATCGGGCGAGCTATTATGGGAAGTATCTCAGCCGTTATTTGTTCGCACTTCCGGTGGGCATGAATTCTATGAATATCATCAGGTATTGATAGATTCGGAGGATAATGTCTATCTCGCTGGTGATAAGACCTGGGATATTGATAAGGTAGTGTCAACAATCTTTCGCACTTTGGGTTAGGATCCTCTTTCGGTTGAGGGTTCCCAGCCGGTCGCCTTCCCCCGAGGGGGAAGGCGAAGCCCGGTCAGGCTACGCTTTCCCGTTCGCGGTCCGCGTCGCGGAGC
>JAAYVF010000048.1 GCA_012517325.1 Myxococcales bacterium
AGGCGTTCCAGCGCGAAGGGCCGCCGCTCGACCGGTTCGAGCGAGCCGGCCGCGCCTTTTTCAACCGCTTCTGCCGCCGCCATCACGAGCTCGTGGTGCTGATCCTGCGCGAGGCCGTGGGCGTCAACGCGGCCATCGAGGAACAACGCAAGGCGATCTTTCAAGGCTTGATCGACGACATCGTCGGCGCGATTTTCAGCGTCACCGGACGGCGCGACCGCGCCACCGCGCGACGCGCCCAGGTGGTGGCGGTCAGCCTGCTGGGCATGCTCGAACGCGTCGCTTATCACTATTACATCTGGGAAACCGGTTCGAAGGATCGCCGCAAAGTGGCAGAGGAAGCCGTCGCTTTCATCCGCGCCGGCCTGAGCAGCGTCCTGGCGGCGGAGCACTGACATGCCGCCGTTGAAAATCGCCCTCCACGCCCATTCGACGATGTCCGACGGCCGGCTGGCGCCCGCGCAGCTCGCCGACCATTACCAGCACCTGGGGTTCGACGTCTTGGCGATCACCGACCACGACTACCTGTTGCGTCCGAACTGGCGCGACCTTTTGCCGCCCTCGCGCGACGGGCTACTGATTCTGCCCGGCGTTGAGTTGACCATTCACGAGCGCGGCTACATTCACGTTAATTGCATTTACGGCGAGCGGGAAACGTTGCACGTTTTCAATCATCCGGCCGAGTACGACCTGCCCTTCGGCGATTTGCAACAAATCTTGGCGGCCGTGGCGAAGAAATTGCCGCTTGACGCGATCGAAATCAGCAGCAAAGGTTTTTACACCCCGCAATGGAACGATCCGCGTCTGCCTTATCCCAAGGTCGCGTCCGACGACAGCCACACCGCTTTGGGCTGCGGCCGCGCCTGGATCGAGCTCGAATGCGCTCGCGATCCCGATGAAATCATCCGCGCCATCCGCGCGGGTAAAGCCGTGCCGCGATTCGTCTGAACCGCGGCCGATCCACATTCTAGCGGGGAGAACTCCATGGAATTTTCGTTTACGCCGGAACAACTTGCGTTTCGCGAACAGGTGCTGAAGTTCGCCACGAAGGAACTGGCGCCGTTGGCCGAGGAAACGGACCTGAACGCCGAATGGAGCTGGGATGCCTGGCGCCGGATGGGCGAGTTCGGCATGCTCGGCCTGCATTTTCCCGAGGAATTCGGCGGCAGCAACGCCGACGTCGTCACCGCCTGCCTGGCGGGCGAGGCGCTGGCCGAGGGCGGCGCGGACGGCGGCCTCTGCCTCGCCTACGGCGCGCATTCGTTTTTGTGCGGCGACACCATTTTGCGTTACGGCACGCCGGAACAAAAACAGAAATTCCTGCCCGGCCTCGCCTCCGGCAAACTGGTCGGGGCGATGGCGTTGACCGAACCCGACGCCGGCTCCGACGCCGCATCCATTCGCACCCGGGCCGAGCGTCAGGGCGACCTCTGGAAGCTCAACGGTACGAAGATGTTCATCACCAACGGCCCGATCGCCGACGTGATCGTGGTTTTCGCGGTCACCAACAAGGATGCCGGGCCGATGGGCATCAGCGCCTTCATCGTCGAGAAAGGGACGCCCGGGTTCTCGGTCGGTAAGGTTCTGCACAAGATGGGCGTGCGCACCAGCCAGACCTCCGAACTGATTTTCGAGAACGCCCAAGTGCCGGCCGCGAATCTGCTCGGCCAGGAAGGCATGGGCTTTCTGATCGCGCTGGGCACGGTGGAATGGGACCGCTCGGCGCTGCTGGCCCCGGCGGTCGGGGCGGCGCTGCGCAGCCTGAAGGCGGCGACGAAATACGCCGACGAGCGCAAGCAATTCGGCAAGCGCATCGCCGAATTTCAAGCCGTGCAGCACAAACTGGCCGATCTGCGGATTTACTGCGAGGCCGCCCGTTTCCTGGTCTATCGCGTCGCCTGGAAGAAGGACCAGGGCGAACCGCTCAACCACCTCGATGCCTCGGTCGCGAAGCTGTACGTCGGTGAAACCGGCATGCTGGCCGCCAACGACGCGGTGCAGATCTTCGGCGGCTACGGCCTGATGCACGAGTATCCGGTCGAACGCTTTTTCCGCGACAGCAAACTCGGCGCGATCGGCGGCGGCACCAGCGAAATCCAACGCATGATCATCGCCCGCAGTCTCCCGGGAGGTAAATAATGAACTTCGACTACACCCCCGCCATGAATGCCGACCTGAAGGCCTTCGCCAAATTTTGCCGCGAGCAGATCGCCCCGCACGCAATGGAACTCGACCAGATGCCGGCCGAACGCGCCCAGGCCTTGTTGCGCGAAAACCTTCAAAAATTGGCTGCCGGCGGCTTTTTAGGTCGGCAATATCCCACCGCGTTCGGGGGCCAGGGCCAGCCGTCGGTGGAGACGGTCGCGCTGCAAGAGGAACTGGCACAGGCTTGCCCCGCGACGTTCTTGTCCGCCAGCGTTTCCGTCGATATCTGCGGCGCGGCGTTGCTGGCCTACGGTTCCGGGGCGCAAAAAGACCGCTACCTGACTGCCTTGGCCCAGGCGCAAAAAATCGGCTGCTTCGCACTGACCGAACCCGAAGGCGGCACCGATCTGCACGCCGTGCAAACCCGCGCCGAACCGACCGCCGACGGCTGGGTGATCAACGGCACGAAGTCGTTCATCACCAACGCGCCCATCGCCGATTTCGCGATTCTATTGGCCAAGATCGTCCGCGACGGCAAGGAGGACGGCACCGGCCTGTTTGTCGTCGACCGCGACACGCCCGGATTTTCGCGCGGCGAACCGTTGAAAAAAATGGGGTATCGCGGTTCGCCCACCGGCGAATTGCGGTTCGCGGATTGCCGGGTTCCGGCCGACGCGCTGCTCGGCGAAGCCGGCAAAGGCCACGACCAGGCGATGAAGGTGCTGGTCGGCAGCCGGATCGGTTTCGCCGCCGGCGCGATCGGTCTCGCCCGCACCTGCTTCGACGAAGCAACGAAATACGCGCATCGCCGCAAGGCCTTCGGGCACAAGATCATCAGTTTTCAGGAGGTCGGCTTCAAGCTTGCCGACATGAAAATGCTGATCGACACCGCCACGCTGCTCGTGCGCCGCGCGGCCTGGCTGCTGGACAACCGCGATCCGGAGGCCGATCCGGTCGGCCGCTGCGCCAAGGTCTTCGCGACGGAAGCCGCGACGAAAATCAGTTCGTGGGCGGTGCAGGTCCATGGCGGCAACGGCTATTTGAGCGAATTTCCGGTCGAGCGCCTGTATCGCGACGCCCGGCTCGGCGAGATCGGCGAAGGCACCAACGAGATTCAACGAGTAATGATCGCCAAGGACTGCCTGTCCCGTTGGACTTAGAAACCCTGGAAGTCGGCCATCCCGAGGCAAGGAGGGAACATGGCTGAACCGCGAAATCTCGTTGAACTGTTCCTGGAGGTCGTCCGGCGGCGCGGCGACGCCGTCGCCCTGCGCTACAAGCGGGACGGCCGCTGGCTCGGCATCACCTGGAACGAGTGGGCCGCCGAGGTCAAACGCCTGGCCTGGGCATTCGTGAAAATGGGGCTGCCGCCGCGCGGCGTGGTCACCATCGCGGCGAAAAACCGCCACGAATGGGTCACCGTCGATCTGGCCGTGCAAATGGCCGGCGGCATCCTCGTGCCGATATACCCGACGCTGCTGGCCGCCGAGGCGCAGTACATCACCAACAATTGCCAAGCGCGCATCGCCGTCGTTGAAGACGCGAAACAGTTGGCCAAGGTGGCGGTCGGCGCGGACACTCTGCCGCACCTGCAACAAATCATTTTAATCGACGGCGCGGCGGACGATCCCCGCGTCCTTTCCTACAAAGCCTTCCGCCGTCTGGGCGACGATCTCGACGAAACGGACCTGGCCGCGCGCTATCGGGACATCGGTCCGGGCGACATTGTCACCATGGTTTATACGTCGGGCACCACCGGCCTGCCCAAGGGGGCGATGCTGACGCACGACAACTTCCTGTTCATCAGCGACGCCGTGCTTCATTTCTTCGAGATCGCTCCCGGCGACGTGGTGTTGAGCTTCCTGCCGCTCAGCCATATTTACGCGCGGGCCGGCGAATTCTATCCGTCCCTGCGCGCCGGCATCGAAATCTGTTTCGCCGAAAGCATCGACAAACTCTCCGAGAACCTCGTGGAGGTTCGACCGACGATCCTGTGCACCGTCCCGCGCGTGCTGGAAAAGGTTTACGCCGCGATCATCGCGAAAACCGCCGTCGCGCCGGCGATCACCCGAAAGCTGTTCACTTGGGCGCTGGCCGTCGGCCGCGAATCCGCCCCGTATCGCGAAAAGAACCAGCCGTTGCCGGCCTGGCTGTCGCTCCAGCATCGCCTGGCCAAAGCGCTGGTTTACGACAAAATCGCCGCCCGCTTCGGCGGGCGCGTCCGGCTGCTGGCGGTCGCCGGCGCGCCGATGAGCCGCGAAATCGCGGAATATTTTTATGCCCTGGACGTGCTGACGCTCGAAGCCTACGGCATGACCGAGTGCTCGGACCCCGCGACGCTCAACACCCTGCGCCGGCACCGCTTCGGCACCGTCGGCCTGCCCTTGCCCGGCGTCGAGATCAAAATCGCGCCCGACGGCGAAATCCTGATGCGCAGCCGGGCGGTGTTCGCCGGCTACTTCAACCTGCCAGAGGCCACCGCCGAGACCCTGGTCGACGGCTGGCTGCACACGGGCGACATCGGCGAATTCGATCCGGACGGTATGTTGCGGATCACCGACCGCAAGAAGGACCTGATCGTCACCTCGGGCGGAAAGAACATCGCCCCGCAAAAAATCGAAAGCATGCTGATCGCCGATCCGTTCATCGCCCAGGCCGTCGTGCTGGGCGACAAACTGAAATACCTCACCGCCCTGATCGTCCCGGCCATGGACGCCCTCGCGCCGGTCGTCCGGGAGCAAGGATTCGCCCTGCCCGAGCGCGCGGCGATCGCGACCTGCCAGCCGGCCGTCGACCTGATCCGCGGGCGGATCGCGGAAATCAACCAGCGGTTGGCAAAGTTCGAGACGGTGAAGGATTTTCGTTTGCTGGATCACGACCTGACGCTGGAGAGCGGCGAACTGACGCCGACGCTGAAGGTCAAGCGCAAGGTCGTGCAGCAGAAATTCGCGTCCCTGATTGCTGAAATGTACCCGGAAATCCCTTCCGATTGACAAAGGAGGTAAGGCGGATGACCAGACGAGCAGCGATTTGCGCCGTGGCCCAAACGGCCTTTGAGCGCGACAAATGGTATCAGCGACAACAGAACATGGGCTGGGAGGTGGTGGAGCCCCTGCTGAAAGCCACCGGCCTGGATTTCGCGGAAAACACCGGCATCAATCACATCGTCACTGTCTCCGACGATCTGTTCGACGGGCGCACAATCTCCGACGGCGCGATGACCGACACCGTCGGCGCGCACTATCGCTGTGAAGAGAAGGTGTCGCAGGACGGCGCGCAAGCCGTCTACTACGCCATGGCGATGGTTTTGTCCGGCCAGGCCGACGTGGTGATGATCGTCGCGCACTGCAAGGAAAGCCAGCCGGGCAGCCGCAACCTGGTCACCCACATGGCGTTCGATCCGTTCTTCACCCGGCCGGTCGGGCTCGATTACCTGACGGCGGCGGGCCTGCAGGCCGAAGCGTATGCCCGCAAAACCGGCCTGACCGAAGCGCGGCTGGCGGACCTCGTCGTCCGGGCGCGGCGCAACGCCGCCCGCAATCCATACATCAAGGACCTGCCCGCGGTCACGGCGGCGGAAGTGCTCGCTTCGCCCTACCTGGCGGCGCCGCTCCGCGAACTGATGACCTACCCGGTCAGCGACGGCGCCATCGGAATGATCGTCGCCTCGGAAGAACGGGCGCGCCAACTGACCGACAAACCGGTTTGGCTCACCGGCGTCGGCAGTTGCTACGACAGCTTTTTCCTCGGCGACCGCGATCTGACCGCGAATTTTTCGTTGAAAAAAGCGGCGGCGCGCGCCTACGGCATGGCCGGGCTGACCGATCCGGCGAAACAAGCCGATCTGTTCGAGGTCAGCGATCGCTACGCCTACGAATTGCCGCTCTGGGCCGAAGGGCTCGGTCTGTGCGGCGACGGTGAAGGCGATCGTTGGCTGGCGGCGAACGGTCCGGATGCCGCGAATCTGAACCTGACCGGCGGCACGCTGGCCGGCGTTCCGATGTTGCTCGGCGGCCTGGCGCGCGTGGCCGAGGCGGCGCGGCAGTTACGGCACGAAGCCGGCGCGGCCCAGGTCAAGAACGCCAAACGGGCGGTCGCCCAAGGAACGACGGGGCCGGCCGGACAGCACCACACCGTCGTGGTCCTCGAAAGCTAGGAGGGCAGCACCATGAAACGAAATCGCAATGTTGGTATTGTCGGCATTGGCCAATCCATGCATTCGAGTCACCGCGAAGAGGTCAACCAACCGGAGATGATCCACGAAGCGGTCGTGCTGGCGCTGCAAGACGCGGGGCTGACTATCGACGACGTGGACTGCGTCGTACACGGCAACATGGAACTGTTTGAAATGGTGCACCAGCCCGACCTGTGGCACGTCATCGGCGACGGCGCCTATGGCAAACCGGGCCTGCGCGTCACGACCGGCGGCACCACCGGCGCGACTCTCGTCTGCGTCGCCGACGCACTGGTCTGCAGCGGGTTGCACGACATCGTCCTGGCCATCGGCTTCGAAAAACTACAGGAAGGCCACACCACCGGCGGCATCACGAACATGGCCGATCCGCTGTGGGGCCGTGAAATCCAGACCGGCGCGCTGACCGGCATGACTGCCGACCAGGTCATCGAGGAATTCGGCGCCGACCGGGCCAAGCACGCGGCGATGAAGCATCGGGTCATCATGGACAAGCACGCGATGAAAAATCCCCACGCCCATCGCCGGCTCAGCCTCGCCGACGAGATGATTCCGGCGATGATCGCCAACACGCCGCCGCTGGTCGGCGAACTGCGCCTCGTCCATATGTGCTCGCAAAGCGACGGCGCCTGCGCGATGATCTTCGCCTCCGAGGCGGCGATCGAGAAACACCACCTGGACAACCCCGCCTGGATGGTGGACCACGTCACCGTGCACCGCGAGGAAACCTTCAACCTGTTCGTGAAAAGCGCGGAACCCACGACGCAGCGTTACGCCGCGCAAAAGCTCTTCGCGCGCAACGGTATCACCGATCCCCGCCGGCAGATCGACGTGTTCGAAATGTACGATCCGTCCAGTTGGTGGGGGCTGGATTGGCTCCGCGAATTTTACCTGCTGGAAGGCGATGAGCACCTCAAGATGATCGAAAACGAGGAAATCGCCCTGGACGGCCCCTATCCGATCAACCCGTCGGGCGGCGTGGTCGCCACCAATCCGATCGGCGCGACCGCGATGCTCCGGGTCGCCGAGGCGGCGCTGCAGGTGCGCGGTCAGGCCGGCGAGCACCAGGTTAAAAAGCCGGTCCGTCGCGCCCTCGCCTCTGGTTTCGGCGGCACCCTGTGGACCGTTCTCGTGCTCCTGTCGAAGGACAAGCCCAATCTCGGGGAGGAACAAGCATGACCGACGTCAAACAAAATCTCATCGTTCTGCGCCAGGTGCTGTCGATCCCGATGCGCTTCGCCACCGGCCCGGTGATGGGGCGCTTTCTGCGGGAGTTGCGCGACAACCAGCGGATCATGGCCAATCGCTGCGGCGTCTGCGGGCGGTTCCAGTTGCCGCCGCGCGAGGTTTGCGCGATCTGCCGCGCCCCGGTGACGGAATTCGTCGAAGTCGGTCCGGAAGGCGTCATTTCCGGTTTCGACCTCGTCTATTACGCCAGTCCCGATCCGCTCACCGGCGAAGCACGCAAGGCGCCGTATACCACCGTCAACGTGCTGCTCGACGGCGTCGTCGGCAAGGACACGTTGTGGCACCTGCTCAACGAGACCGATCCGGCGAAGATCAAGCACGGGCTGCGGGTGCGCGCGGTTTTCAACGAACACCGCACCGGTTCGATGCACGATATCAAGTATTTCGAATTGATCTGAAAGGAGCCGCGACATGAGCGAAGCCAACGAAAATTGCTGGGTTGTCGAAGGCAAACTGGCTTTACCCTATCAATATTTCGCCGGCGCCGTGGGCAGCCGCTTTCTCATCGCCCTGCGCGACGAGAAAAAAATCCTCGGCCAACGGTGTCCGAAGTGCAACAAAGTGACCATTCCACCGCGCGCCACGTGCGAGCGCTGCTTTACCGACATCTCCGAAAACTGGGTGGAACTCAGCCCGGTCGGCGAAATCGCCGGCTTCACGGTGGTGCACCATCAGGAGTCGCACTATCCGCTGCCGACGCCGTTCGTGCTGGCGCTGATCAAGCTGGAGGGCGCGGATACCCCCTTCGTGCACCTGGTGGCCGAGCTGCCGCCGGAGGCGGTGAAAATCGGCCTGAAGGTCAAGGCGGTTTTCGCGGAAGAGCGGATCGGTTCGTTGCTCGATATCCGCCATTTTGCCCCGGTTTGAAAAAAGCGGCGGCTGGCGATCGCGGGTTGCCAGCCGCCTTTTCATTCTGTATTAACTAAACGTCCCTCCAAATGCAGCCAATTGCGGAGATTCCAATGGAAGAGGTATTTGACTTTATCGTGATCGGTTCCGGCTTCGGCGGCAGCGTCAGCGCGCTTCGGTTGGCGGAAAAAGGCTACCGCGTCTGCGTCCTGGAAGCCGGGAAACGATGGCGACCGGAGGATTTCCCCAAGACCAACTGGGACGTGAAGCGCTTTCTCTGGGCGCCGGCGTTCGGCTGCCACGGCATCCAACGCATCTGGCTGCTGAAGGATTTCATGGGCCTGGGTGGTGCCGGCGTCGGCGGCGGCAGCCTGAATTACGCCAACGTGCTCATGGAACCGTTGCCGCCGTTCTTCCGCGATCCGCAATGGGTGGACCTGGACCCGGATTGGCAGAAGACCCTGGAACCGCACTACCGGATGGCGAAAAAAATGCTGGGCGTCGCCCAGTTCCCCAAGGAATCCGAAGCCGACAAGGTGTTGAAGGAATACGCCGCCGACATCGGCCGTAGCGACCACTTCACCCCCACGCAAGTCGGCGTCTTTTTCGGCGACCCGAACGTCACCGTTCCCGATCCGTACTTCGACGGCCAGGGCCCCGCGCGGACGGGTTGCGACTTCACCGGCGGCTGCATGATCGGCTGCCGGGCCGGCGGCAAGAACACCCTCGATAAGAATTACCTCTACCTCGCCGAAAAACTGGGCGTGCAAATCGTTCCCGAAACCTTGGTCACCGCGATCCGTCCCGACGGCGACCAGGGCTACTTCATCGAATCGCGCCGCGCCACCGCCGCGTTCGCCCGCGATCAAAAAGTCTGGCGGGCGAAGCAGGTCGTCGTCAGCGCCGGCACCCTCAGCACGCTGAAACTGCTGTTGCATTGCAAGGAAATGGGCTACCTGCCGAAGATCTCCGACCGCCTCGGCTACAAGTTCCGCACCAACTCCGAGGTGCTGACCGGTATGCGCGCACTCGACAAGAACAAAAAATTCTGCGACGGCGTGGCGATCACCTCGTACCTGAACGTCAACGATTCGACCAGCATCGAGGTCACGCGCTACCCCGAGGGCTCCGACGTGATGGGCTTCCTGGCGCAACCGCTGACCGACAGCGGCACCAAATGGACCCGGCCGCTGAAATTTTTCTGGACCTGCCTGACCCACCCGACGCATTTCCTGCGCAGCCTCTGGGTGCCCGGCTGGGCGAAATCGACGATCATCCTGCTGGTGATGCAGGTTTTCGATAACGGCTTGCGCATCCGGCTGAAGCGGAGCTGGCTGATGCCCTGGCGCAAGCACTTGGCGTCGGAAACGCCGGAAGGCGGCATCCCGACCTACATCCCTGAAGCCAACCACGCCGCGCGCGCCGTAGCCAAAAAAATCGGCGGCATTCCCCAGGGCGCGGTGTCCGAGGTGCTGCTCAATCGGCCGCTGTCGGCGCACATGCTCGGCGGCTGCCCCATCGCCTCCGGGCCGGAACACGGGGTGGTCGACAAATTCGGCCACGTCTTCGGCTACCGGGGCCTTTATGTCGTCGACGGCTCCAACATGCCGGCCAACCTCGGCGTCAACCCGTCGTTGACCATCACGGCCATCGCCGAACACATGATGTCGGCCGTGCCGCCGAAGGGGACCGGCGCCGTTTCCTGATTGATGGTTTTGACAAGCACCGCGGCCCGCAACAATATAGCCGCGTCTTGTCGAACCGAAACCAGGAGACGCTCATGCCCACCGAACTCACCATTCAAGCGATTCATCAGGGCGGGATGCATTTCATCGCCGGCGACGGCGACCATGCGGTCAGCATGGATTACCCGCTGAAGCCCGGCGAAAAAGGCGCGGGCCTGACGCCCCTGCGTATGCTGCTGTCGAGTCTGGCCGTCTGCGGCGGCAGCGCGGTCGGGCTGCTTTTGCAACGGATGCACCAGCCGCTGACTGGCCTGACGGTCAATGCGCGCGGCTTGCGGCGCGACGAACACCCGACGGTGCTGACCGAAATCTCGCTGGAATTCGTGATCAAGGGCGCGGTGGACCCTGCCGTGCTTGCCAAGGTGCTGAACCAATGCGAACAGCAACTGTGCCCGGTTTGGCACATGCTCAAGGCCGGCACGCCGATCACTTACTGCTTTCGCGTCGTCAACGACTAAGCTACCGAAGATTGGGAGGAACCCATGGCGATTCATTGCCAAATCGAGGACATGCCGTTTCGTTATGCAATGGTCATCAAGGCGCAAGCGAAGATGATGCAAATGCCCAAGTTGATCGGCCAGGCTTTTCAGCGAATCGCCGAGTACCTGCAAGCCCAGGGCGTGGAGATGAAGCAGGCGCCGTTCACCAAATATCACGGTTTTTCGTGGGACGATGTCGGCAAACAGAACCCGCTCAAGATGCTGTGGCGTGTCTTTACCTACACCTGGCATTTCGAGATCGGCTTCCCATTGGAAGCGCCGCTGGCCGCGCCGGCCGGAATGGAATGCGCGGAATATCCGTTCGATCGGGTCGTCGCCTGCCTGCACGAGGGCCCGTATCAGAAAATCGGCGCGACGTACAAGGCATTCTACAACCGCATGCTCGCCGAGCAGATGCGACCGCTGGATTTCTCCTTCGAGATCTATCTGAACGATCCGCGGACGACGCCGCCGAAAGAGCTGCAAACGAAAATCATGGTGCCGTTGGCCGAGGCGTAGGGCGCCTTGGTTTATAACGCCAGATGGAAGGATTGATACTCCTGGCTCGCCAGACGTTGCGCCGCCTCGCGCGCGCGATCGTAGACGGGAAGATCGGCCAGTAGTCGCTCGACCAGGCTTTCGTCCAATTCGTTTTCGGCCGCCATTTCGCGCAGGACGGCGGTGACTTCCTCCAACGACATGGCGATGCGATACGGCCGGTTTTCGGCGAGCGCGGTAAAGACATCGGCGACGGCCAGAATTCGCGCGCCCAGCGGAATGTCCGCCGCCTGACGCCCAAACGGATAACCGCTGCCGTTGAGCCGCTCCTGGTGCAGCGAGCCCCAATCGCTGATCTGCCGTAGCATGGGAATCGGATCGAGAATCCGGTAGGTGTGAAAGACGTGCGTGCGCATGACGAAGCGTTCTTCGTCGGTCAATCGGCCGGCTTTCTCCAGAATTTCGGCGGGAACCGCCAGTTTTCCCAGATCGTGCAGAAACGCCGCGACTTGCAGTTGCTTGCTTTCGGCGTCGGAAAAACCGACCGCGAGCCCCAATGCCACGGCGACCGCCGCGACGCCGCTCGAGTGCGTCGCCGTGAATTCGCTTTTAAAATCGATGATTCGGCAGAGCAGCTTGGCGAACGCCAGCAGTTCGTCCAGACCCAGGGACACGTCCTGGCCGGAACAATCGCGCTTCAGCAATTGTTCGAGCGAAAAGGTCGCCGCTTCCAGCCAGAAATAATCGCGGCGGGCCAGCGAGGCGAAGGCGTCCGCCATCTCCGGCGCGAAGCGGGTGCCGCGCCCTTCGCGGATTCGCGCCGCGATCGCCGCCGCCTGGGCCAACACCGGCTTTTGCGGGTCCAGCAATACGGCCGCCCGGTCCGCCAAATAAATGAGGTAACTGGCCGGAGGAACCGTGGGGTCGCCGCCCGGTTCTGGGCCGTTGCGCCAATTGGCATGATGATGCCGAACGATCGTCGCGGCGTTTGCCAAGGGTGGGAAATCGGCCAGCAGCAGCGCGCCGGCGATGCAGTGGCGTTCGGTATCCTCTTCCTCGAACCGCAACAGCGCCAGGCGATCGAGAATGGAAAACGCGCCGATGTCATGCAGCAAGGCCGCGGTGACCGCCTCGCATTTGCGGGCCTCGGACCAATTCAATTCCTGCGCCAGGCGCAGGCAAAGATAGGCGACGCGTTCGTGATGTTGCGCTACTTCCGCGGACATCAAATCCACGGTTTTCGCCAAAGGCGCCAGCAAATCGAATAGACTGACGCGAAACGGATCGAACCGCATGGGCGGGCCCTCCCGGTTGCGACGTCGTCGACGAAAGAACTTTCCAGTAAAGGATACGGCCACTGCCGCCGCGCGGGCAAGGGCTAAATACCGCGATCGATCCCTGCACGACGGGCCCGCAACAAGTAACAAAGCGGCACTTTGCCGTCTTTTTCCAGGTGCCCGAACAGATTGGCGATGTCGTGGGGATACTCCGTCAGCGAAAGCAGCGAGAATCCCGCACCAAGCAACGCGTTGACGACGTCCGACAGCTTCTGGGGAAAATCGTACTTCGCGGTGGAGTCGTATTTCGTATGGCCGACGTAGTCGATGCCGTCGCAGCTCACGGCCGGTTCGCCGGTGAAATAGGAATACTCGACGCGGTAGGGATCGTGAAATGCCTCCTCGCCGGGAACGGGCAGCATCATCGTGAACGGATGCAGGTCGCTGATGACCAGATCGCCGCCGGGCCGCAGCAACCGCGCGGCGATGCGAAAAACGCCCGGTAAATCGGGCAGCCAGCACAGACCGCCGATTGTGAACAATACCAGGTCGAACCGCCCGTCGTGCGTCGCCGCGATGTCGTACACGTCGGTCCGTTCGAATTCGGCGGCAACGCCGGCCAGTGCGGCCAGTTTCCTGGCCTCGGCGACGGCCTCGTCGGCGATATCGAAACCGACGCCGCGCGCGGCGCCCTGCCGCAGAATCGAGATCAGTTCGATGCCGTTGTGGCAGCAGAAGTGGGCGACCGCTTTGCCGGCCAACCCGATCGCGGCCAGTTGGGCGGCCAGTTCCCGATCCAGCGCCGAAAAATCCGGCCGGGCGAGATCGCGCTCCAGGCTTTCGCCGCGTTGCGGTCGCATCACGCGTACGGCCCGGTTCCAGGCCTCGCGATTGGCTTCGGTATAAAAACGGCGGTCCTTCACTCGGTGTTTTCCCTTGTGGCCGGCGGCTTTTTCCTACGGCCCGACGACAAATCGATATCCGGTGTTGAACGGCCCGTTCGGCAGATCTTCCATCGTCGCGGTGACCGACAGAACCAACTCGTGTTCCTCGTCGACCGCCGGCGTCTCGAACGAAATCGGCCTCACGCGCGAGCCGCCTTGCGGCACCACAAGCGTGAATTCGTCGCCGGCGATTTCCGTTTGCGTGGTTTCGTCCACGACCGTCCAAGCGACTGTTTCCGACGCGCCGGGAAGGAACGAATCGTTGAGCGCCACCAAGGTGCGCTCGACCGCCGTCGCCGCCGGCAAGGCCACCGGGCCGAACGACCCGTCCTCATTGGGTCCGACCCGCGTGTATTCGAAATCGAAAACCGCGATCGGATGATAGGATTCGCGCAGGTGTTTGACGAGCCGCTCCTTCTCCTCGATCGTATACAAGCCGTGATAATAAGGCGCCCAAGGGTGCTCGTTGCCTTCCGGATCGAAATCGTGCCACGCCCAATTTAGTTTGTACGGCCGGATGTCCGAGAAACCGAGAATCCGCATCGCGCGGACCGCCGATCCTTGCAAGGCCTTGGCCATGTCCAGCGTCTGGCCTTCCTCGGGAGTCCGCCGGTCGACCATCGTTTCACCGACGCCCGTCGGCACCCCGTCGATCAGAAACGGTTCGTAGTGCGCGATGGCGTCGGTAAACCACTCGTTGCCCGGATAAATGGTGAAATAGTTCAGGAACGGATAGTGCCAGTTCACCGTTTCCGGCTTGGCGGGATAAAACCACCAGAGGAACGAACCGTCGCCGTCCCAACTCACCGGGCGCGGCGTGGTGACGACGCCGTCCGAACGCCGGACCGCATCGGCTTCCTGGGCGGGAATCCGCAAGGAAAACACCTGCTCCATCCGCAGCCCGAAACCGTACATGAACATCTCGTTTTCCAGCGACCACATGACGATCGCCGGATGGTTCCGTTGGCTCACCACCCAATCCGCCAGCCAGCGGCGGCCGTTTTCGACGTATTCCTCGCCGCGATTGAACGGCGGCAGAATATCCACGCGGGCGTAAATCGGCGATTCGGAAATCACCATCAAGCCCATTTCATCGGCGAGAGCGAACAGGCATTCCGCGGGCGGCGCCTGATGAAAGCGGACCAGGTTGATGTTCAAATCCTCTTTCAGGCGGCGAAAGGTTTCGGGCGCGGTTTCGCAGGAAAGGTACCGCGGTCCCCAATAACGCGGCCGCGAAGCCTGATCGTCTAAATTATCGCCGAACAAATTGAGCCGCTCGCCGTTGAGCATGAAATGCCCGTCCTCGATCCAGACCTCGCGAAAGCCGAAACGATCCTCGCGCAAATCCAGCGGCGCGCCGGTCGCGTCCATAACCAGGGAACGCAACGTATAGAGCGCCGGGTTGACGGGGGTCCACCGCTCCGCCCCGTCCCAGTCCGCGACAACGACCACTTTCGCCTTTTGACCGGCGGCGATCTCCAGGCGCCGGGCGGTCGTTTCCAGTTCCACCGCGGCCGAATTCGAAACGGCGCGGCTCATCACCCAGACCGCGGTGTCGTGATCGGTCGAATTCACCAGGGTGTATTGGATCGTCAGGTCGTCGCGGCGCGTCGATGGGATGATGAAAACATCGTCGAGGTAAATCGCCGGCAACTGCTCCAACGTGACCGACCGATAAAGGCCGGTGATGTCCGTGAGGCTGTAATAGCCGACCGGATAGCGGGTGATGCCGTCGTCGCCGAGCAGCGCCTGGCCGTCGTTCAACTCCACGCGCAACGCGTTTTCACCGGTCCGCACGGCGGTCGAGGCGTCGAAGGTAACCGGCCAATAGGGGCCGGTATGCGTGCCGATTTCGGTGTCGTTCAGAAAGACTGTCGCCTGGTGATGAATGGCCTCGAAGCGCAGCCGCGTCACCGGCGGCGGCGCGGGCAAATCGATCGACAATTCGTACGTGCCACGATGGATCGTGCGCGTTTCCCAGCCCTCGCCTTCGGTGATCTGTAAAAATTCGTCGGGCGTTCCGGCCAGGTATTCCGGGCAAGCGTATTGCTCCCAATCCGGCCAGGAAGGCAGCGCTTCCCAAAAACAGGGCACCGTCACGTCGCGCGCCGGATAACCTTCCGGGGTAAAGGACCAGGTGCCGTCCAGGCTGGTCGTTTGCCGAAGCGGCAGCGCGGGTTCATTCCAAGGTGGCGGTGACGAATCGTCGTTGTCGTCGTCGTCATCGACGTCGCCGGCCGTATCGTCATCGACCGGGCTCACGGAAGAATCATCGTCGCCGTGATCGTCATCGCCCGAGGAACCATTGCCGCCACAGGCCGAAAAGCCCACCGCAAAGCCGATCAGGAAAATCAATATCCACCAGCGCTTCATTGTTTTTCTCTCCGCGGTTGCTCTGCCGTTCATGGTATCATCGACCGGATTCCGGCTCAAAGGCGATCCGCCGTTAGCGGGTCCGAAAGAAAATCTTTTCCGCAAGGAGCCACGGCATGGCGAACGAGGATCGGCAGCCGCCAAAATTCATTCAATTCGAACGCGCCCGGCCGCATGAAGTGCGCGCAATGATCGACCGAACCCCAATCGCCTATGTTCCGTTCGGGGCGCTGGAATGGCACGGCGAGCACGCGGCGCTCGGCTTGGACGGCATCAAGGCCGAGGCGATCTGTCGCGCCGCGGCAAAGATCAGCGGCGGCGTGTTATTTCCGCCGGTTTATTGGGGCGCTTTTCACACCCTGTCTTTTCCCTTCACCTTTTGTTATTCCAAACGCGCCATGAAGAAACTGGTGCGGCGCACCTTGAACTCGTTGGCCGATTGGGGGTTTCGCTCGATCATTCTTCTGACGGGGCACTACCCGGCGGCGCAAATTACGCTGCTTCGCGCGGAATGCCGGCGGTTGAGCCGCGCGCGCGGCATCGGCGCGCTGGGCATTCCCGAACAAGCGCTCGCCCTGGACCTGGGATATCTCGGCGACCATGCCGCCAAGTGGGAAACCTCCCTCCTCATGGCCATCGATCCGACATTGGTGGATTTATCGCGGTTGCCCGACGATACCGGATCGTTGCGCCAGCGCGGCATCGAACAGGGGATCATGGGAATCTGCCCGAAAAATACGGCGACGGCCGACTTGGGCCGGCAGGTGCTGGACACCGTGGCTTCGCGCCTGGCCGCAACCGGAACGCGGATGCTGACCGAGGGTGAGCGACCGGCGGAAGAAATCTATCGCGCCCACCTGGCGGCGTTTCGCCGCCCGCTGGCCGCCGCGCGCCGGGCCTTCGGCGTGGAATCATCCTGGGAAGCCGTCCGATTCGTGCTCGGCAGCATCTGGCGGCAAAAACATTTGTAAAGGCAGGCCAATGTACGAAACGGATCTGGCTCGCATTCACCACGAAGGATTCGGCGATGTCGCGCGCGCGGCGGCCGCCGTCTTGCTGGCTCATCTGCAAGGCGCCGGAATGAATGATGGAACCGTGGTCGATCTCGGTTGCGGCAGCGGAATTTCCGCGAAAATCCTGTCGGAAGCCGGCTACGATGTCCTCGGCATCGATTTGTCCGCCGCGATGCTGGAAATCGCCGCCGCCCAGGCGCCGCTGGCACGGTTTATCCGAGCGTCGATTCTGGACACGGAACTGCCGGCCGCCGTCGCCGTCACCGCAATCGGTGAAATTTTCAATTACCGGTTCGACGACCGGGCCGGTCCGACGGCGTTTACCCGCACCGCGCGACGGATTTTTCAAGCCTTGAAACCGGGCGGCATTTTCCTGTTTGACGTGGCGACACCCGGCCGCGTCGTGCCCAATCCGCGCGAACAATTCCGGGAGACGCCCGATTGGTCGATTTATTTCCGGGTCGCGGAGGACCCGGCGACCAAAACCCTGACGCGCGATATTGTGGTTTTTCAACGGTTGGATGAATTCTATCGCCGCAGCGCGGAACGCCACGAACTGACGCTCTTCTCACCCGTCGAAATCGAAGCGATTCTTCATCAAGTCGGCTTCCACTCGATGATGCTGACCGCTTACAACGATTTGACGCTCGGCAACGGGTGGATCGGTTTTCTGGCGAGGAAACCGGCGCGTTGATCGACGATGACTAATTTCGCTTCGTTTCAGGAAAAATGAATCGACCGCATCGACAACGAACCCAAATCGAAGCCTTCGATTGGAAAACTGATTTGCTCGCTTTCACCGGCCGCGCCAACGGCATAAAGCAGCGGCAGGTAATGATCGAGCGTCGGGTGTGACAATCGACCGTCTTCGCTATCCACCAGATGCGCCAACCGGTCGCCATCGCCTTGCGCCACCGCTTTTTTTACTTCGTCGTCAAACCACGCCGCCCAGGTCGGGGTCGATCGATCGCCCCGCAGATCGGCGCGTAAGGCATATCCGAGATTGTGCACGACATTGCCGCTGCCCATCACCAACACGCCGTCCGCGCGTAGCGGCGCCAGTTTTTTGCCCAATGCCAGATGAGCCGCGGGCGGCAGCCGCGAATCGATGCTGAGTTGCACTACCGGAACATCGGCTTTTGGGAACAGATAACGAAGCACGGTCCAGGTACCATGATCGAGCCCCCAGTCCAGCGTCACCTCGGCTTCATCGGCGGCCAACAATTCGGCGACCCGAGTCGCCAATTCCATCGAGCCGGGGGCCGGATACGACAACTGGAACAACTCGCGCGGAAAACCGCCGAAATCATGAATTGTCCGCGGCATTTCATCGCCCGTCAGAAAAACACCCGGCAGATACCAATGGGCGGACACGGAAAGAATGGCCCGTGGCCGCGACAATGACGAACCGATGGCGCGAAATCCACGGCTCCATGGATTGTCCTCAATGGCGTTCATCGGCGAGCCATGGCCGAAAAATAGAACCGGTTGGCGAACCGGTGATCGAGCCCCAGGGTTCATGATCCCCCCGAATCATCCGTAGACTCTCGGAATATCGCCGAGAGCGGTTACCCTCTGATGAATGTAACCAAGCGTTTGTCGATCGCAAGCAAGAAATGGTTGCCTTTGATTGCCAAGGGCACTATGATTCCAGCGAGAACAGATCGGTTTGTCGGCATTTTCGTTTTTCATTCGGTCTGCGCTCGTTAGCACAACAAATAGATTTAATCAGGAGGATTAATAAATGAGCACCAGAAGCACCGTATTTTTCATCCTATTATGCATCGCGATCGTCGGCCTGCTCGCCGGTGCTTGTGGCGGCGGCGGCGATGAAAACGATAATTCGCGGGTGTTGGATGACGATACCGGCGACGATGACAATCTGGATGATGACTTTACCGACGACGATGACGACGACAACGATGATAATGACGATAACGACGACAATGACGACAATGACGATAATGACGACAACGACGACAACGACGATATCACCTATGACCCGATCGTCTGCCAAATTCCGGATCCGGAATCGCTGGGCGAAGGCCTGATGATCGGCGGCGATACACCCAGCAGTCAGATCGATGTCTACGTCTACGACGACGGCACCTGCGAACCGATCGAAGGCGCCACCATTCTTCATGGTTCCGACACCTATACGACCGATGCTTCCGGCCATGCCGTGGTGATCATGAAAAAAGGCGTCGAAAAAGTGACCGCCTGGGCGCCGAATTCCTGGGCTTGGAGTTATCAGGCGGATGCGGATGTCATGTATTTCCGTTTGCGCCCGGATGAATACAACCGGACTTACAACGATTCCGATGACGGCAGTTTCCTTTACGAGGGCGATCCCCTCGAGTTGACCAATCCGGGATTATTGGGCCTCTTCACCCAACCGCTTTATGCCGGGATCACCATCCCCGGCGTTTCTCGCCGCCATGTTCTTTCGCTCGATGATTTGAGTCTTTTCGCCAATTCGAAGTTTGAATTGACGATCGACACCGGCAGCGGTCCTGAGGTAACCGAACTGCCGTTGAACGTTTATTTACCGGCATTGGACCTTTCCATTCCCGACGTCTTCACCATTCAAGGCGAAAACCCTTATTTTAATATTCCGGTTGACGCCGCATTATCCGAACATCCGCTTGAAGGTTTGATCGCGCGGGTCGACGTCATTGAGGCGATCCCCGACATGGCGAGCTTACTGGAATTGATCAGTTGTATCGGCGAAGGCGGTGACATCATCGCCTGCATCGTGCCGCTACTGAATCCGCTCATCAACGACGCGTTGTCATTCGAGTACGTCGGCGTCGATCCGGCGTGGAACGGCACGGGAGCGCCCGACCTGAACACTTTCAAGCCTGCTTACAGCATCCCGTTGACGGTGGCCAACGCCTCCCCTGACTACGATTATCTGGCCGCTTTTGCCGCCGACATTCCGAATCGGGCCCTGCTGCCGATGGGCCTTTCCATCGCGGAAGACGGTGCGGCCTCGTTGAAATACAACGTGGTGCCCGACGCCAAGTACCTGATCGCCGCCGCCCGGACCGATCTGCTGGCCTCCGATTTCACCAGCGCGAATTTCTCCTTTGCATTCACCTATTCGGATCGCATCGATCCATGGACCTCAGGGGTCACAATCGACGCCGACACCGATTTCCTGCCGGAATTCGACGAGGCAAATACCTATTATGACGACACAACCGGACTGGTTTCCTGGGAATTGGCCGACACCGAATCCATCACTCCGGAGCTGTACATGCTCGTCTATATCCCGGGTGCTTCCTGCCCCGGCTGCAAGGTGATTTTCGCCCAGATGCCGCCTTCGGTCACGGAATACCAGATTCCGACCGAGGAGATGGGAATCACTCCGGCCGCGGATGACATCATCCTGCTCTTCGGGTTCAACTTCAGGGATAGCATCAACCCCGATGCCTACGCGCCGGTCAACATCCTGGGCGAATACGTCAATGCCATCAACATGTGGACCAACTTCGACATCCTATCGTTGATTCCGACTTACTGAGTCAACGCGACCGCTGATCGCAACTTGCCTCGCCCGACCCGTTCCAGGGTCGGGCGTTTTTTTTTATCTCAACGGCTCGGACAAAATCATGGTTCGCAGGCCAAAGCCTGAAATGTCGGTGTGACGATCGGCAGGTAGGTCACGCGATCGCCAGAGAGATCGACCACCGCGACACCGCGCGAACCGGCCGCGATGTAGGCATAATCGCCGGCGATCTGCAGATGATGAAGTTCTCCATCCAATTGCCAGGATCGGATGGCCTTGATTTTCGACAATTCGGCGACATCCAGGAGGGAAAGTTTGCCTTCGTATTCCGCCAGGCCAAGCCGTTGTTTATCTTCGGTGAAAGCCACTCCATAAGCGGATCCTTCGGTGGAGTAGCTCGCTTCCTGAAAAGGTTTGCCGGGGTCACGGTAATTTACGACCGTCAAACCGCGATTGGCGGCGGCGAGATACGCGCGCGAATCGTGGAGCGCGACGCCGATCACCGGGCGTAAAATCGTGCCGTGGCGCAGGAAAAAGAACAGCGGGTTACTCGGTGGCGGGAAAACCGCTTTGCGGATCGGCCTGGCGGGGTCGCCGACATCGTAGATGAAAAGGCCGTTGACGAGATCGGCGGCGACCGCGATCGGCCCTTCCTTGGCCACGCTGATCAGGTAGCCGAAATCGCTGCCCAAGCGGCTGTATTCGTTGGCCAGATGCTTGGGTATGTCCGGTCGAAGGTCCAGAACCCCGAAGCCATGATGACCGTAAGCCAGATAGCCGTAATCGCCGTCAATCGCGATATCCCACGGATGATCCTCGGGAATGAAAATGCCCAGCGGCCGCGGCGCGGTCGGGTCACCGATATCAAATACGGAGGCACCGCCCAACACGTCGGCGATGATCGCCCGATTTCCCCGAATGGCGACGCGGGCGGTCAGTCCCTTGGTATCGGTCGCCGACAGAAACTTGGGCGAGCCGGGCGTTGAAATATCGTACAAACTGAACCCGGCGCTTTCATTGGCCACCGCCAGGATCTTTCCCGCGACGGTTACCCGGCGCGAAGCCGGCGGCACCTGATAGTAGCCGAGCGTCTGGGGAGAATCGGCCGCCGCGGCATCGAAAATCAGGAAACCGTTCGCCCCATCGGAAACGAAACCGATGTTCTCGCGAAAAATGATGTCGTAGGCGCCGCCGGGCGTGGCGCAGGTTTTCAAAACAGTCGGGTGTCGGGGCTCGGTGATATCGACGATGACCAAACCCAGATTGATATTGGCCAGCCAGGCTTGATCGCCCCGCAACGCGACTGTATAGGTGTAGCCCGGCAACGGTACATGGCTTACCGGGCGCGGAGTTTTCGGGTCGGTAACGTCGACGATTCTCAACCCATCGGAGCCGTTGCTGAGATAGGCAAAATTGTCGCGGATCTCCATCCAGATCGGCGGTGGGTCCGGCTCGTAGATTTCTTCCGGCAACTGAACCGGCAAGTTACCGATCCGGTGCGGCGACTTCGGGTCGGCGATATCGTACACGTCCAATCCGCGCCGGCCGTCCAGAATATACGCAACGGTACCGACAATCTTGGCGGCGCTGACCCACCCTCCATCTACGGAAGTCAGCGGTTTCAGGTCGGCGGGGTCGCTCACATCCAGCAAAGTCCAGCCGGCCATTTCATTAGAAAAAAGGAGCAAATCCTTTTCCAGCGCGCAGTGCATCCCATAGCCCATATTGGAAAATCGATCCAATTTTCGCGGATGCAAGGGATCCGAAACATCGAATGAGGTCAATCCGGACGGACCGGCCGCCAAAAACATGGTCGTTCCTGATTGGCAAAAACCATGGGCAATGCCGCCGATGTACTGCTTTTCCAGCAGTTTCGGGTGCGCCGGATCGTGGATATCCAGCACTCCCATTTCAGTGCCCAGACCGATGTAGGCCGCGTTTTTATAGACGTGCGCCGTCCGCACCAATGGCCCCCACCAGACTCGGACCGGGCCTTTTAAAAGCGCCCAGGAAGCCCATTCGGTCACTTTATAGGGCCAGTAAAGAGGATTCCCCCAAAGGATCAGGAAAAACAAAAAAAACGCGGCAAGGCAAAGCGACAGGATCGCCAACAACTTTCGTCCGAAGCGCGATCGTGAAGAGCGGGAATTTGCAAAACGCATGCGGATTTTCGGCTCCTCACAATCAAAAAATGGCCGGTAAAACCGACTCGCTTCGACGCCGACAACCAAGCGCGCTCATTCTGGTCCATCCGCACACTCATTTCAAGTTCTTGGCAATGAATCACTATTTCCCACCAACATTTCCGCCGGCCGACCACCAAATTTTAAAATGCTTGCAGGACCAAAACCAAATGCATAAACTGACTTCCTTCAGGAGTCGGCAAGTGATAAACGTCTCGAATTTCATTCAAAATAACACGACACTCCCCCGGATCGCGTTGTTCGTTTTTCTGGGATCGACCTCCGTTTTATGGGCATTTTTACTGCTCGGGTTCCTGCCGCTTTATCCGGATTTGGTTTTACGGCCGGACAAGGGCGGGATTCTCGGCATTCCTCATTTTGCGGAAAATCCGGCGGCGAAAGGCGCGCTTGAAACCTGGCCGTTCAACGAATACGCGATCCTCGACCCGGTTGAAGCCAATCGCGGTTTCAGGATGGAAGTCGAGATCGGGGATTACATTCTTTTGCAATTGAGCGACGGCCAAGGGAATAAAACAGCGCTGCGCGCCAGCGTCATTCCGGAAATCCCATCGGCACTGATCCGTTTTACCGGCGATCGCGTCGCGTTTGTTTCTCCCCTTTCGCTGCCGACGCTTTCCCGCGATATTCCCCATCGCCTCAGCGGCTGGTTCGACGGCCGTCAGGTGCACTGGCATTTGGATCAAACCAATCTGGGCGTTGTTCCGTTTGCAACCCCATCCGCCCAGTGGTTGATTGTCGGCGGCCTGAAAGGTTCGCGAATCATTCGCTACGGAACCGGAATGTCGACGCCGGTGGAGATGAAAACCGATCCTTGGCGATATAAAAAAATCCTGCTGCTGCCCTTGGCAGCGCTTTTATTCGCGTTTCTTCTCCTGGCCGCGCCGACCGGAAAAAAGATCAGCCTTCTGGTCTTTACCGCCGCCGCCGCGTTATGCACGCTCTATCTCCTTCGCCCCTCCATTTTCATGATTCTGGTTTTTCTGGGGTTATCTGCCGGCTCGGTATTCTATCTCTTCATCGGTTGGGGGCTGTTCCTCATACGGCGCCGTTCCCAATCCCTTCCGCCCGGCATCGCCTTCCGAAAACTGGTCCAAACCGGCATCGTTTTATTGGTATTCGCCTGTTTTTTCGGTTTGCCGGATTATCTTTCCAACCGATCCACATCCCTCATTCGCGTGGTCGAACCGAAAGTCCAATGTTCTCAACCGGCGACCATGGAGGCCGCCGAAAAGTCGTCCAATTTAAAAAAGATCGTCATTTACGGCTCATCCACGGCAGCGGGAGAAGGTCTGGCCGACCCGACCGCGGAAAGATTCGGCGGCATTTTGCAGCGTTGGCTGACGGACACGGCCGTCGTCGAGGTGAAGGCATCGGGCGGCGCCACACTGACCGGCATTCTGGAAACGGAAAAATCGACCGCCGGTCGCGCGGACCTGGTAATCCTCTATTCCACCTTCAACGATGCGATGTTTTCCAATGGCAGCCTGCTGACCACCTTGGCCGGCGGTCGCGTCTTCGACCTCTATAAGTTCAGTTACGACGCGTCGGATTACATCGCCGCAAATTACCGGAATTACCAACCCGCTTTCGAACAAAAGGTACGCCGCTTTATCGAGAACGCCAAGGTTTCGGGGGCGCAGGTCCTGTTGGTCAGCGAACTTTGCGCCGACCAGGTTCTGTACCGGCGGTCCGCCCACGCGATCACCCGGTTTTACCGATCCATGAAAAACATCGCTGCCGAGGAAAAATGCGAATTCCTCGATCTTTCCCCCGATTTCTTCTCGCTCCGCGATGATGTGCTTTTCATCGATGCGATGCACCTGAACGAAACCGGGCACTGCCATCTGGCCGCCGCCCTTTTGCCCACGGTGAATCGCTTGTTGGCAAACCGGGAGCCGGCTCCATGATCGCGAAGGTCTGGAAAACCATTCGTTTGGCTCCGGCGTTGATCGGACTGGGATTGCCGATGGCGCCCCTCGGCCTGACTCGCTACCGCTGGTGGGCCGGCGCGATCGTCATTTTACTGGGGATCATTGCCCTCTGGAGCCGCGAACGTTATCGCCGATTGTACCGCGGCATCGTCGCTTTTTATTTGCTCGCCGCCGTCGCGATGATCGTCCGTACGGCGGAAATCATCGCTTCGATCACCCCGCATCCGTGGTGGCGGATTTTGTTGACCGCCGGCGCCCTTGCCGTATTTTTCGTTGGCGCCGATCAAATCGAAAAGAAATACGCCAAACTACCGGCGTATCAAGAGTCGCATCCCTGGGCGCTGATCGGCCGTGATTTGTTGCTTTATCTCGGCGCCGTCGCGATCCTGCGATTGGGACAATACAACCTGTGGGCCAACCCGGCGTTTTTCTCCGGTCTGTTGGTCGCCTTCCCGATCATTCACTTCCGCCCCCGGCCCGTCGTCGCGGCGCTTTTCGCCGCGATTTGCGCGATCATCATTTTCGAGTGGCACGGCTTCATGAATACCCAATACATCCCGCGCATACCGAAAAATCCGCCGGCCGGCATTCAGGTGGAGATGTTGCCTTTCGGCAATCCGCAAGCCGGCCAAGGGGCGCGCTTTTTTTCTGCCGGGAAATGCCCCGAAACGTATGGTTCATACTATATGGGTGAAATGGTCCGGACCTATCGTTTGAATCCGGACGGCTCGACCGTCGACCTGGTCCTGCCCGACGAGAACCACCCGAACGAATCCGTCTGCGCGGTGGTTGAATTATGCGATGAGCGCGTGGTCATCACCGGCAGCGATGAAGATCGCTTCGTTCGGTTTTCCGATCTGCTTACCGGCGAGACACTCAAGGATATTCCGATGCGGGGCCAACCGACCTTCCTGGTTTTGTCGCCGGATCAAAAGTCCATTTACGTCAGCATCATCAATCCGGGCGGTCTGGTCCGCATCAATCTGGCCACCCGCAGTATCGACCGGGAGTTGATGCGCTTCAACCAAATCGATCCGGCGTTTTCGGGCACCAACAACCTCATCATTGTCGGCAACCGCATCGTCAGCGCTTATTCTTCCTACTACACAATCGACAACCGGCAAGGCGAGGTCTTCAGCGTCAACCTGGATCTCGAGGACTATCGGCCCTTGTTCCCGTTTTACGGCTCCTGGGGAATCGTCGCGCCCGAGGATGAAAACCACGTTTTCTTCAAAGTGTATTCCCGCCCGGATTTGTACCGGGTCGCGCTGGACGGTTCGGGAGCACAGCGAATCGCCGACGTGCCGGCCGGCTATCATTACCTGGTCTATCTGCCGAAGGTTTCCGCCGTGGTGATCAACCATTGGATCACCGGCGACGTGATGGCGCTCTGCATCCCGAATACCGAAAAACGTTTTCACCTCGATTTCGGCGCGATGGGGCGGCCGATGACGGTCTTCGGCAATCGCGTCATGACCGCCACCCCAGCCGGCTACGCCACGATCACCTATCCGGAAAACTTGTGCCGGTGAGCCGTTTTTAAGGATATTGAAATTCCAAGGTGGCATCATTGCGGTCGGCCGGATCGAAGATCACGCGATACGCGAAATTGCGGTTCGGCTCCATACTGACGATATCGATCAACACCAATTCATTTTTTTCCGGCAGATGAATAAGCAGACACGGGTTTTCGATCGGCGGCGACGCGAACAACTGCGCCCGGTCGGCTTTTCGAACCGTTCGCAGGACGGTCAACGCGCCGAATCCCTTGGTTTCGTCGATGAACGAAAAGACGGCGATCGGCTCTTCCTGCCAGGGCACGCGGATGGGAAACGGTCCCGTGAACGGGTACAGATCCAACCGAAGCTGTTCGGGAGAGCAGGAAGCGTCTCGGCGCCACTTCCCCTCATGCCGGGTCAGACCGGTCGCCGGCGAAGCGGATAGACTGAGCGATCCCAGAACGGGAGCGTCGATATATCGTCGGCTCATTTCCGTTTGGTTCGCGTCTTGCGGCAAAACCGCCGGCATCGCCGGACCGGCGAACATCATCATCAACAGTTCGGACATGGAAGGAGTGCGATTGAAAACCGAGCGGTCGGCGATCTGCTTGCCCAGCGCCCGCAAATTCCAAGGGGTCGGCAGTTTCATTTCAAAAACCCAGGGAAACCAATTCGGCGAATGCAAATCGTCGCGTTGCGCGGATAAATAGAAGGGCTCCTCCGGCGGCATGAATTCGTGATCTTGCTGCCAAAGGGAACGATAGAGCGGGTCTTCTGGAACGAGCGGCCGAATCAACAGAAAATGCCAGGCAACCAGCAACCCGATCGAAAAAAACACGCCCAGCCAACGCAAAAACCTGGCGCGGCTTTCAAAGAACCAGGAAAAACCCAGGCCCATTAATACCAGCAACGGCAGGTAAGCCATGACGACGATCGACCATTTGTCCTGCTGGGTCCAATCCTCGTTGACCGCCAGGAAACCGGCGATCGGCAGGAAAAAAAGCAGCGCCGCCCCGAGAGGCGCCCACCGGCGCGCGCGCACCCAGGAATAGATCCCCAACAAAACAAATGCCAGCAGCGGAATACCCAAATGCCGCTCGATCGAAAGCGGCAACAAAGTCAGGTTGGGAAATGGATTGTAGTAGGAGCGAATCAAGGTTTCCCGAAACGGCCAGTTTAGAAAAGCGGGAAAGCGAAACGGAATCCCGAAAAAGTGATAGGTCACCGCCGGAATGTACGAAAAATGCTCGTGCGTCAGCGCGCTGCCGAATGCCAAATGGTAACGCAGCAGAAAAGGCGCGAGGCCGATCGCCAAACCGACCGGCAACCAGCCGAGACGCCGAACAAATGTCGTCTCACTCCGGCGGATCAGATATCCAAGCGGGATCAAGGCTGGAAACCCCAGAATGTTCAGCGGTTCCACGCCGACGAGTAACGCCAGGAAAAAACCGACCATCAGAGGATGCAGCGTTTGCCCGTAGACCATCAGGGCGATTACGCCCGTCAAAGACAAATTCAGCCGGTTCTGATCGGGATCGAGCAACAAGCATGGCAACAGCGCGCCAACCAAGGCAACGAGCATCGCCGCTTTTCGATTCATGCCGAGGCGCGTCGCCAACGAGTGGACCGCCAGCGGGACGGCCGCCATGATCAATCCCCATTGAATCCGCAACCCCAGAATCCCGAACAACACCAAGGCGGGTGATAAAACCGCCGTCACGCCCATCCGCTGATGCCCCGCATAGTACAGACTGTTGTTCGCTCCGGCGGCTTGCCCGAACGGGGGCATGCCGGCGATGGCCGATCCGAACTCGTGTCCGCCGGGAAGCAAACAGGGGAAATAGGTGCAGGTGAAATGAAAGTCCATCACCGTGTCGAAAAACAGGAATTGGTAGAAAAACGAGAAGAGCGCCACACCAAACAGCCAGGGATGGTCACGCCAGGCGTTTTTCAATTGCCGGAAGTAGGTGCCGGGGTGTTCCCAGGGCGTCTTCCGCGCCAACCATCCGCTCCCCGCGATGCAGACCGCGGCTATCAGAAGCGCCAGCGGCCAGGTCAACGGCACAAACAGCACGGCGGCCGAGAGGTAGAGGACGGCCGGAACGAAAAACGTCGCGAGGCCAAGCCACAAAACGAGTTTTTCCGCCGGGGAACTGTCGACGCGAGCGACGGTCGAAAACGCCCGGAATAGAAACAACGCCGGGAGAAAAAACAAGCAGGCGAACGCCGAAAGCCAGCCGAGCAGTTGAAGAAAAATCACCATTCATTGATCTTTCGTTATGAACCCGTGATAGCTGGCCAGCCAATAGGGCAAAATGAAATCGACGCCCGGATCCACCTTTTGCGGATTGTCCTCCCCGCATGCGGTGATGACGAACGGGCTCCACTGAAAAATGAAATCCGCCGCGCAATAACCCGTCACCGGGAACGGATCGAGCGCCTGATAGTCCACGCTGCCGATGAGGTCGCGCAAAAACGGGAATTGGTCTTCCAGATCGTGCAAAAACACCGAGACCGGATCCAGCGTATAGGTGGATGGATCCTTCGCCTCCAGGTAGTAACGGAAGTGCGGCGCGGCCGGGAAATCGCCGAGATCCTGCTCGCTTTGCACCTGGTATTCGTCCTTCGCCGCGCTCGGCTCGTAGCCGCCCTGCCCCATATAAACGCCGGTAAACCACGGATTGTGCGTCAGGCGCGTGAAGCCGTGCACCTGGGTGTTGAAAATGTCGAGCAGAAACGCGTAATCGTCCGGACTGAAGTAGACCTTGGCCAGCCGCAACAGGTTGTACCAGGTTTCGTGCGCCAGGCAGTTGCCGAAATATTCCATGTAACGATTGAAGAACGAAATCGTCTCGATCCGCAGGATCGTCCGCTTTTTATTCAGCAGCCAGGATTGCAATTCGGTTTTGATCCGCTCCTCGCCGGTGATGTGATAGCCGACCGTCAGCCACGAGATCTGAAACGGCGGCAGAACCTGCGGGCCGGCATCCGTCGGCAGCCCTTCCTCGTCGAGGATCATCCAATGGTGGTCCATCAAGGTGTTGAGCACCTCGCTGACGTCCGCGCGGATCATTTCGCGCGTATCTTCGTCGTCGATCAGATCGTAGGCCAGGGACATCCCGAAAAACCAACCGCTGTACATGTCGCGGCTGGTTTCGCCCCACCAGAAATCGCCGGCGTAAGGGCCTGAATCGACCTGGTGGCACCGATCGTTCGCCGCGCACCATTCGTCGCCCTGATAAATCAACGGATCCTGTTGGCCCCGGTAGCGCGCGATGAATCCCGGTGTATCGGTGATGTGCAGATTTCCATCCAGCGCCTGGACGACGCGAACGGCGTTTGCCTTGGCCTGCGCTTCCTTGGTGACGTGATAGCGCATCGCCTGGCTGCCGAGGTAGAGCCCGGTCCATTCGCAGCTATCGCCCCAATCGTAGTATTCGGAAGGTGTCGTGCGCTCCGGATCGGCGAAAATGACGCCGACCGTGTCCCCGTAAAACGGTTGGTGATGGTTCAAATGCCAGAGATCGTATTCCTGGACTTTTTGGCGCAGCGGACCGGGCGTGAGCGTCTCGTTGTAGTTGTCCTCGACCACGTTGCTTTGCGGCCAGGGGGCGACGTAATCATCGGCAAACGTGTCGTCATCGTCGCCCGTATCGTCATCCGATCCGGTATCGTCGTCCGGCGGAGTCGTGTCATCGTCCGGCGGCGTGGCGTCGTCGTCATCGGAACCAGCGTCGTTGTCGTCATCCGTTCCCGCCGTGTCATTGTCGTCGTCGGAAGCATCATCGTCATCATCGCCGCTGTCATGGGCACACGCGGCAATCGACAAGAAAACGAAGAATACGCTTACGAAAACAACGGCTGACCACCAACAATTCCGCGGCATTGGCTTTTTCCTTCGGTTTTTAATTGGGTTCGTGCCACGCGCCCGTCCGCCGATTTCGATCCCGAATATTATAGAACCGATCCATTTGGGGTCGCAACGATCGCCCGAAGATTCGCCGGCGTCTATTTAGCAAGATAAATCTCGGGTTTTTCGACCTCACCGATCAGGTTTTTCCTGATTTTAAATCGCCTGGCTTTCGAATATCTTCCTGGCCGGACAATGAAAACCGTCCTCCACCCAAGAACCGAAAAATTGGATTTCTCCGCGGTCCGATGAAAACGATGGAAAGGAACGATGAAATGCGTTGGCTCGGCCGCCTTCGATATGCCGTTGTGATCGCTTTGCTTGGCGGCGTTTTGGCCGTCATTTATCACTATTCCCGGCAGTCGACTGTTTTCGGGGATTCGGTTCCCGTGATGTACCTGCAAAACACGGGGCTTTATACCGATTTTGCCGCGAAAACCATCGATCCGCAAAACCTCGCGTATGCGCCGCAGTATCCTCTCTGGTCCGACGGTGCGGTAAAAAAACGTTGGATCCATCTGCCGCCGGGAAAGTCGATCGACGCTTCGGATCCCGATGTCTGGAATTTTCCAGCTGGCACCAAAATCTGGAAGGAATTTTCATTCAATGGGAAACGGGTCGAAACCCGTTTGATTGAGGCGCTGGGCGGCGACCGCTGGAATTTCGCGACTTACGTTTGGTCGACCGACGAAGACATCGCCGCGCTCGCGCCGCCCGAAGGCTTGAAAAACGCGGCCATAATCCTGCCGGGCGTCTATCACGACATCCCCAGCGTCAAGGACTGCCGCGCCTGCCACGTCGGCAAACGCACGGAGATTTTGGGCTTCAGCGCCCTGCAACTGTCCGCCGATCGCGATCCCGACGCCGTTCATGCCGAACCGATGCAGGCGACGATGGTCGATCTCGATTTTCTGATCCGGCGGAATTTCCTCCGCGCTGCGCCGAATTCCCGGTGGGAGAAACCACCGCGAATCAAGGCGCGAACGGCAACCGAACGGGCCGTCCTGGGCTATTTGCACGCCAATTGCGGCAATTGCCACAACCCAAACAACAATCTGGGCACGGCCAACATGCAACTGCGACACCTGACCCGGATGGCAACCGCCGAAGAACCGGCCGTGACCACGACCGTCAACCGCCCTGCCGGACATTATCGCTTGCCGAACCGGGCAACGGATTCCTATCTGATCCTTCCGGGAGATCCTGACGGCAGCGCGCTTCTCTTTCGCATGGAGACGCGAAATCCATACCGGCAGATGCCGCCGTTAGGAACCAAGTTGGTCGATACCGACGCGGCGAAGCTGATTCGTCGCTGGACATTGGAGGACTTGCCCCAAGAAAAAAGCGATGCGCCAAACGGGTGAATCACGATTGGCTATTAACCACGCGAGGATAAAGTCATGAATACAAGACGGCGAAAAGTGGTTTCGTTGGGAAGCCTGATCCTGGTCCTGCTGGCCGGCATTTCGTTGCTGGCCGCGGCCAAACCCCCGGCGGCAAACGTCGCGCGCGGCGCCTATCTCGTGAAAAGCGGCGGCTGCGGCGATTGCCACACTCCCTTCAAAATGGGGCCGAACGGCCCGGTGCCGGACCTGGCGCTCAATCTGGCGGGCCACCCGGCGAATCTGGTCATGCCGCCGGTGCCGAAACTTCCGGAAGGACCGTGGATGACCGTCGTTTCGGCCACCAACACCGCTTGGGCCGGTCCGTGGGGCGTCAGTTTCACCGCCAACCTGACCCTCGACAAGGATACCGGCATGGGCGCTTGGACCGAAAAGAATTTTCTCGACACGATTCGCGAGGGTCGAGTGATGGGTAAAGGGAGGCCTCTGTTGCCGCCGATGCCCGTCGTGCCCATGCAGAATCTGACCGACAGCGATCTGAAAGCGATTTTCGCCTACCTGAAAACGATTCCGGCCATCGGCAATCGTGTGCCGGAACCCGTTTCCCCAAAGGGAATGGAAGAAAAATAAATCATCGCGATCAGAAAAATAATGTGTACCTCACATCGGACTCGCAGCCATTGGATGGCAATCACGTTTCTTGTTTTCCCTACCCGAGCGAAATCCAATTGTGCCCGGTACGCGGAAACGTTAAATTGCTTCGAACATTCATCAGGGTTTTTGTCATGTCGAATCTCGTCAAATCCATTAATTTCGACCGGGTCGCCCACTGGTACGATGCGTATGTGACCGCCGATTTCGATCTGCCGTTCTGGGCCGCGGAAGCGCGCCGTCATCCGGAACCGCGCCTCGAGCTGATGTGCGGGACCGGCCGGATCTCCCTCGCCATCCTGCAATCCGGCCTTTCGCTGGCCTGCGCGGACTATTCCGCACCGATGCTGGCGGTGCTTTCACATAAATTGCGACAACGCAACCTGACCGCGCCGGTGATCGAAGCCGACGCGCGGTCGCTGAACCTGAATGAAAAGTACGCCTGGATCTTCATCGGCTTTCATTCGTTCGCCGAAATCAGCGATGCGGAGGCGCAAGCCGCGACCCTGCACGGGATCGCCCGCCATCTGCTGCCCGGCGGCGTTTTCACTCTCTCGCTGCAAAACCCCATCGTGCGCGGACCGCAACTCGACGGTCGATGGAAAGAACTGGGGGTTTTTCAGTTGGCGGGGGAAAACAAGGTGCGGGTCTCCGGCGCCTGGAAATTCGATTCACCGACCGGGCTGGTGACCGGGGCGCAGCACTACCAGGAAATCTTGCCGAACGGCGGGATCGTCGCCGAGCAGGAAATTCCGATTCATTTCCGTCTGCTTGGCGCCGGCGATTTCGAGCGGATGGCCGCGGCGGCGGGCTTTCGCGTTCTGGACCGCTGGGGCGATTACAACCGTTCGCCGTTCGACGAGCGGCAAAGCCCGTTCATGATTTACAATTTGTCGCTTTCGCCGAGAACATAATCTACTTCAAAAAGCAGATAATCCGTCCGGTTCATACCGAGCGCCCGGTAGGTTTCTTGCGCGGAACGATTTTCTTTTTCGACATAAAGCCGGACCCCGCAAACATTCTCGGTCTTCCGGGCCATGGCGGAAACGTGCGCATACAAAGCCCGATAGACTCCCTGCCGGCGTTCCGCGGGAACGACATAGACCGATTGAATCCACCAAAAAACGCCGTTGCGCCAGTCGCTCCATTCGTAGGTGATCATCAGTTGGCCGATCACCGCGTCGCCGCGCCTCGCCAACAGGTAAAAGCCCTTACGCTCGTCCCCCAATACCGCCCGCGTTCCGTCGGACACGCGCGCGGCGTCCAAGATCTTGCCCTCGGTTTCCTCGGCCATCGCCAGGTTGTGCGCCACCAGGCGCGGCAGATCGCCGTTTTCCGCGCGTCGAATCACCAAGTCGTTCATCGTTCCGCCTCGCTCGTTCGGGTTCAGGTGCGGTGATAAAAAAATCCCTCGCCGGCGGAAAGCCGGTCGAGGGATCTCCGACCCGAGCTTCTTACTTCTGGACCAAAGCCTGCGACACGAGGTCGGAGAGAAAATATACCTGGACTCCGGTCTGATAATGCTCCGCCAGATCGGTAAGCTGAGTATGGCAGTTTTCGCAGGCCGTGGCCAGCACCGACGCGCCGGTGGCCTGGAACTGCTCGGCTTTCACCTTGGCCGATTTCATCCGGAAGTCCTTTTCGCCCATCGCGACCAATCCGCCGCCGCCGCCGCAACACCAGTTGTCCTGGCGATTGGGCGTCATCTCGACGAAATCGTTTGTCAGTTGCGAAAGGATGTAGCGCGGATCCTCATAGACACCGCCGTTGCGCGCCAACTGGCAGGGATCGTGATAGGTCAACTTGCCTTTGATCTTGCTTTTGTCCAGCTTGATCCGGCCTTCTTTCAAATACCGGGCGATCAACTCAACGAAGGAGATGACCTTGAACGAATGCTCGCCGGTCATGTACTTCATCACCCGGTACGCGGTGCCGCATTCGCAGATTGCCACTTCCTTGATACGCAGCCGTTTGGCTTCCTCGATGATGCGATCGGCGATCTGCTTGGTCTTGGCCGGGTTGCCGACGAACGCGCCGAAATTCACCGCCTCATAATACGATAACGACCACTTTTCACCGGCGGCGTTCATGATGGCGGCCGCGGGAATGATCGAATGCTTCCCGGCCAGCGCCACATAGAGCACGTTGGCGTCCTGGACGTCGAGCGGAATCGCCTCTTGCCCGGCTTCACTACGCCACCGTTCCAACACTTCCGCCTCGAGGTTATGAACGGCCGTCGCGAACGAATCCTTCGTCGCCTCGATATTTTCGCCTTTGGCGACCGACATATCGGCCAACATCGAGAGAATCTTCGGTTCCTGATCGGCGACAATCAGCAGTTGCTTGGCGATCGACTGAATCTGCTGGGTGTCGATGCCGAACGGGCAGTAGGTCACGCAGCGCCGGCAGCCCGTGCAGGTGTAAGCGGTGTCATAGACCTTCTGCATGCAGTCGTCGGAGAATTCGACCGCTTCGCTCAGCCAGGGCGCGATTTTCCCCATGCCTTTGAAGTATTTTTCGTACAGGCGGCGGATATTCTGGGCCCGGCCCACCGGCGAATACTTGATGTCGGGCATGGACGCGTAGGCATGGCAGGATTCGATGCACACGCCGCAGCGGGTGCAGTTGTCCAGGTACATCCGCACCGCGCGATTGAGGCGCGCGGCCAGGGTTTTGATCAGTTCCTGTTTGTTGGTTTCTTCCATGATCAGACCCTCCGGAGCCAGTTCAACGGCACGGCGAAGAACGTATGCATGATTTTGCTGAACGGCAGCAGCAGCAAAAACAGGTTGGCCAGCAGGACGTGCACCGCGATGACCACGTAATGCGAACCCATCAGGAATTCGCGCGGGTTGGCGAAAGTGAAGCGCACCAGGCTGTCGAGGTATTTGCCGAAATCCTGCTTGGTCAGCACGAACCCGTCGGCGCCATTCCAGGAATTGGCCCAACTGATCGTGTCGCCGGTGATGAAAATCAGGAACAGCAGAAACAGCATGAGGTAGTCGGCCGGCACCGAGATTTCCCGCACCGGCGTCCGGAAACGGCGAAACAGGAAATAGACGACCGACACCGTCACGATCACCCCGATCGCGCCGTTGCCGAGCATGTGCTTCGATTCGGGGGCGAGAAGATTGATTTGCGGCAGCAGATCCAGGTGGCTGAGGATCAAACCGAGAATACCCAGGTGAAACAGTCCCAGAAACATCCACAGCAACGGCTGGTAACGGCGCACGGTCGGCAAGGTAAACGCTTCGATCGTGCCGACCAATGTGGGGGACGATTTTTCGGGAAATATTTTCAAAGTGTGGGTCGGCTTGGGCGATCGCCAGATGCCGACAATTTTCACCAGAACGCCGATGATGCACCAGGCGAAGGCCAGGTACACCATCGGCACCATGACGAAATAGAAGATTTTATCGGTCATGGCCGGTCCGTCCCGCTTTACTTCAGGCGTTTGACGAAAATTTTAATCAACCCGCCGCCCTGCTCGGTGCCGACCACTTCGTTGCCCGAAGTCTTGGCCCAAGCCGGGAAATCGGAAAGCGAACCCGGATCGGTGGTGTGCACCTCGACGACCTGGCCGACTGCAACCGACTTGATTTCCTGGCTGATTTTCACTACCGGCATCGGGCACGGCAGACCTTTGAAATCCAACACCTTCGTGACCGTGTAATCCGCCATTGTTTACTCCTTCGTTAGATGAAAAGTTGAATGCTGGAATCCTTGGCCTCGGCCAGAAAGGTGGCCACGCCGCAAAATTCGATATTCGGATAGTCGATGATTTCCTCGTGGGTGAAGCCCATCAGGTCCATCGACATTTCGCATACCTTGATTTGCACGCCCAACTGGCCGGCAATGTCGAAGAGTTGGTCGAGCGAGGGGGCGTTCTTCTTCTTCATCAGGTCTTTCATCATCGCGGTTCCCATGCCGGCCATATTCATTTTGGAAAGCGTGGTCTTATTCCGCCCTTTCGGCAGCATCCACCCGAACATTTTCGACATGAAATCCTTGCCTTTGGGGTTGAACTCGGGCTTGCGTAGCGCCGCGGTACCCCAAAAAGTGAAGAAAAGCACAACCTTCATGCCCATGGCCACCGCGCCGGTCGAGATGATCATGGCGGCCAGTAGTTTGTCGAGGTCGCCGGAAAAAACGATCATCGAAAGCTTGTTGTCCGGCCCCGGCCGCATCGCATCAACTTGTTGTTTTAACTCGGCAAATTGTTTTTCAAATTCGGCGCTCATTTCTTTTTCCTTTCGCCCATCTTTTCAAGAGCCGCATGATAGCGTTTAGAATATATAGCTAAATCCATATATATGCAAGCATTAATTTCCTGTTTTGTAATTTTTTTGTTTAACCCGGATCAACATAAGGGAAAATTAATGACGAATTCCGCAACAATCCAGCCTGATGGACTTTTTATTTTATTGGCGGAACATGACTTCGCCCTACTCGGCGTAAGGATTGGGGGCGCCTTCGGGTTGGGTTTTATAACGTCGATGGATCCAGTGCCAGATTTCGGGATGTTCGTAAATGACTTTCTCGACCGCCCGGACCTGGTTTTGCGTATTGATGAGCAATTCCCTTTCCGGATCTTCCGGGTGCGGCTCCCACGGCACTTCCTCGGTGATCACCAGCTTGAAGCGGCCGGTGCCGATGCGATAGGCATAACCAACAATCACCGGAGCGCCGGTCTGTTTGACCACCCAGGCATTGGAACGAACGGTCGACGCCACATGCCCCAGCCAATTGACGAAAACGCCCTGGCTGCGCTTCATGTTCTGGTCGACGGCCATGGTGACGCCCTCGCCGTTGCGCAACCCTTCCATCACGCGCTGCATGGAATCGCGGTGCGCGACGGTGCCGAGGTTCATCGCCAGCCGCGATTCGACGATGAGGTTTTCCACCACCGGGTTGTGCATTCGCTTGGCGACGATCGAAATCGGATAGCCCGCCATGCCGATCCGGCCGGTGGCGATTTCCCATTCGCCGATGTGGCCGCCAGTGAAAATGACGCCTTTTCCCCGGTTGTAGGCGTCGCGCAGCAGTTCCTCGTTTTCGATCGGGAAGGATTCCCGCCAGAAGGCATCATCCATTCGCGCCAGACGTGGATAGTTGAGCAGGTGACGGCACAGGTTGATCAGCGACGCCTTGTAGATCGCCTCTTTCTCCGCGCGGGTCTTGCGATCGCCGAAAACGATGTCCAGATTGGTCATTGCCACGCTTTTTCGAATGCGCAGCCGGTACATCAGCGAGCCGAGCGCGGCGCCGAGGCCCTCCACGTTTTTCCAGGAAAGTCCGCACGCGACCTTGATCAACAGCCACACCAAGGCCCGCTGCAGGTGATGCCCCCGGACGGGCGCAAGCGAGGTCATTTTCTTGGCGTATTGATGAGTCTGTTCGCGCGTCCAAGGAAACTTTTTCGTGTCGGTGGATTCGATGGCCGGTTCCTTTCCTGGTTAGAAAATTTCGCGGCGGCAGCCAGCGCAAAATGGAGCGATCGGACCGGTTTGTCAACACCCTCGTTCGTTCCGCGGTCTAATTCGTTGACACCGCGATCCGCCTGGGTTATAGCTTGCCCCGCAATGCCGGAAACGAATCCCCCAACAATGAACAATTCCCTGCCACGCTGGCTGATTTTTTTTCTCGGCTTGCCGCTCTGGGGCGGTATTTTCTTCACCGGCTGGTATCTGACCGTTCTGGGGTATTTCTGGCAGACGGTGCAATTGTTCGGCGCGGTGATCGTCCTGCTCATCAGCCGGGTGATTCTCGACCGCCTGAAAATCGGCCGAACCATCAGCCGCGTCATCCGCTTTCTTTTTTGGCCGGCCGCTCTGGCATCCTGGCTGACCATGATCTATCTGGCCGTCGCGCTCTCGCCCTGGAAAACGGGCCTGCTGCTCGGCGCGCTGCTCGTCGTTTTTTTTCTCGAGTCGTTCACCCGGCGTCGCCGGCCGCTTGCCGCCGGATTGCTGCTGCTTTTCTTCATCGCCGGCGCCAACGTCTGGCACCTCATTCTGCTCGGCTTGCCGGCGGCGGCGGTTCTGTTGTTCGTCGTCTGGAAATACCGGCCGGCTTGGTATCCGCGCGGTCCGCGTTGGTTGTTGTGGCTGCTCGTGCTTTTAGTGGGCACCGTCATCGTGCCGTTCAGCCTGGGCGCTCCCCGTCGCTGGCCAAACGACGTCGCCAGTCAGGAGCACGTGCGGACGGTTTACGACACGACCGACCGCCGCGATCCCTTCGCCGCACTGCTCGGCCGCGAGATCCGCTTCGGCCTGCCCGATTGCCAGGGGCGCGTACTGGTCGGTACGCGCGGCGTGCCCAACAATCTGGTCCGGCTCGAGCCGAAAAAAGTCGCGACGCCTCCGATGGAACCGATCGGCGATTTCATCGGCCTGGATTGCGCGCGGCGCCGCGTTTACGCCGGCAACTGGCGCAATCCGCAGGACACGCTGGTGCTGCACATCTTCGATCAGGATTCGCTGAAAGAGTTGCACGCCATCAACATCAAACGGATGACCCGCACCACGCAACTGCGCTATTTGCCGTCGACCGACGCGGTTTACATTTCCTCGGACAATTCGCCGCGCCTCTTCGTCTACCATCTCGCGACGTGGCAGACCGAGACGGTGGACCTGAAGGGATACATCGTCGATTTCGCGGTCTTTCCGCAAAACGACCTGTTGGTCACGACCGCCTGGGGCGGCTTGATTCAATTCTACCAACTGAGCACGTACGCGCTGCTCGATGAAATCCGCTTCGCCGACTTCGTTTTGCAGTTGAACCCGACACCCGACTTGCAAACGCTTTGGGCGGCCGGCATCTATTCGGGAAAGCTGGCGGAAATCTCCCTGGCGGATCATCGCATCCGGCGGCAGTTCCGGTTCCGGCCCGGCATCCGCTTTGTCATCGCCGATCCGGAGAGCGATCGAATGTATCTCGGCAACTACTTTACCGGCGAAATCCTGGCACTCGACCGCTTTTCGCTGCAAGTCGAACGGCGCTATTTCGTCGGCAATCATCTGCGGAATCTGGCGCTGTTTCCGCAACCCAAGCGGTTGCTCGCCGCTTCGGCCCGCGGACTGACCGAAATCGAAATTCCCTAAATCGGCTTGAACTGCGAAGCCGCGTTACCCCGAAACGGGAGCGGACTTCGGCGCGGGAACCAGGGCCGGCGCCAGGCTCGGGCTCCAGGCTTTTCCCACGGTGTTCGGCCGGACCTTCGTCACCAGCGTTTGCGGCTGCCGCAGGTTGCCGATCAGGCGGATGCGCACGGCCTCCACGGCCGCCAGGGTTTGCGCGCCGGCGATCAACGCTTTTTGTTTGGCCGTCGCCGGGCCGAACGTTTCGTCGAAGCGGGCGATGACCCGCGCGGCGTAATCACGCTCGAAGCGGTTGTGCGCCCGGCGGCGAATGACGTGCAGCGCCGGATAATAATCGCGGCAGGTTTTGTCGAAGTAGCGATGCCGCGCCGCCAAGCGCGGATCGGCGGTGCCGCGCGTCGCCAGGAAGCCCAGCAGATTGGTTTCGATCGTCCGCAACACCGAGCAGCCTAATTCGTCCCAGGCGCGGCGGAAGGCGGCACGCAGGTATTCCGCGGATTCCTCGGCCGTAAAATTCGGATGGCGGAACCAGATCTGATGCTGGCCGTGCCATTCCTCGTAGGGCAGATCCTCGCGCAGCCAGCCTTTTTCCTTCATGCCCTGGTAGAGCGCAGTGCCCGGTAGCGGCCCGAGCTGCATGAACTGGATGAAATCGGGGCCGGCTTCGATGGCGAAGTCGATGTCGCGATGGATCGTTTCCTTGGTGTGGTTTTCGGCGAAGAGAATGACCGAGCCCAGCACGACGATGCCGGCGTTGCGCAGGTCGCGGACGAGGCGCGGGAAATCGACGCTCAGGTTTTTCTCGTAACCGCTGTGCCGGCCTTCCATTCCCAGCCAAAGAAACGTGACGCCGAGGCGCTGCATGAAATCGACGCCGACTTCCTGAATCGTTTCAGCCGAACTGAAAATCGAGAAGGTGTAGTGTTTGCCGTGCCGCTCCATTTCGGCCAGCAGTTCCACGGCGCGCTCGCGATGCTTGAGAAAGTTTTCGTCCATCACGAAAAAGTCGGTGCAGCCGCGCTCGCGTTCGGCGCGTTCGCAAACCCGGTAGATGTCCAGCCCGGTTTTCAGAAACGGCGTGTACTCCCGCTGAAAGAAGTGGCTGGTGGCGCAAAAACGGCAGGCGTTGACGCAACCGACGCCCGGCATGAGCACGACGCCATCCGGCCTCAGGGGAATGCCCATCAGATGCTTGTTGAACGAGGCGTCCACGAGCGGATGAACGATCGGCCGCTCCGGGTCCTCGCCGAGCAGTTTCCGCATGAAACGAACGCCCTCGCCGCGGCAGATGTGATCGTGTTCGATCATCGTTTCGATGCCGGGAATGCTGGTGCCGTGCCCGCCCAAGATGATTTTCGCGGCCGGCGCGTGCCGGCGGATCAACTCGCCCAGGCGCTTGGCCTTGGTGAAATTGGGAACGATGAACGAAACACCGATGTAGTCGTACCCGCCCCGGCGGATTTCCCGGATGAACCGGCGCTCGCTCGGGAAATCAAGGATCGTGGTTTCGGCCTGGATGTTTTCAGCGATCAGATAAAGGCCGAAGCTTTGATGATGAAAACGCAGCGAGAAGAGCCCTTGTTCGCGGGTGACCTGATTGTGGAACAGCTCGACAACGTTTTCCTTGCGACCGTATGCATCGTCGACGCCGAAGGGGCCGAAAACGGAAGTCAGCAAAATTTTCGGCAAAGAATGCATGATAAATCCTTTCCCATTTCTTTGCGGTTGCCTGCACCGGCCGGGATTATCAAGGAAAGTCGGCAAACCGTCGGTCAAAGTATTGTAAAAGTTCGGCCAGGCGTGGCGGGCGATCCCGGAGTCGGGTATGCTTTTGTCATCGCAAAACGGAGCCTTCGATGAATCGTTTTCCGGCCCGGGTGTGGCGATTTCTGATTCATCCGATCAGCCTGATCGTGGTGGTGCAAAGCGCCTGGACGCTGACGCTGGTGCTCTGGATTTATTTCTTCGTGCGCCGCTACCGGCAATTGTCGATGCTGGCCAGTTCGACCGGCGTACGCGTCCAGGATCTGGTGTCCTGGGCGTCGCTGGTCGTGGGCATCGGGCTGCTGGCGCTGATCTTCTCCGGCACACTGGCGATCATCATCTGGCTGATGCGCCAGTTTCTCATCAACCGCCAGATGCGCAACTTTCTTTCGTTCGTCAGTCACGAGTTGCGCACGCCCATCACCTCCATCCGCCTGACGCTGGAAACCCTGCGCGACCGGTCGCTGAAGGAAGAGCAGCGCGACGAGTTCATCGACAACATGCTGCAGGACACCGATCGCCTCTCGCAACAGATCGCGATCATTCTCGACGCCTCGCGCCTCGAACGGCGGCGTTTGCCGATGCGGCCGGAGGCGGTCGATCTGGATCGGCTGGTCGCGCAATACCGTGAAAAGCGCATTGCCGCGCCGAACGGCGGCGGGCACGTGCTGGAGCTGGGCGAGACTCAGCCGAGCGTTGTCTGGGCGGATCGCGAGTTGTTGCAAACGGTGCTGGACAACCTGATCGACAATGCCGAGCGTTATTCGCCGCCCGGCACGACGATCACTCTTTCGGTGCAAATCTCGGGCAAATGGGTGTTGTTGCAGGTGCGCGACCGGGGAATCGGCGTCGACCCCAAGGAACGGCGAAAGATTTTCAAACTGTTTTATCGCGGCGCGACCGCGCCCGGCGTCGCGCGGCGCGGCAGCGGCCTGGGCCTGTTTCTGGTCAAGGGCATCGTGACCCTTCACCGGGGCAAGGTGGACGTGTTGAGCGAGGGACCGGGACGCGGTTCCACCTTCCGGGTGTGGTTGCCGCGTTTCGCCCCGAAGCGGAGAGAACGGCCATGAAAATTCTGCTCGTCGAGGACGAGGCGCACATCGCCAAGGCGCTCGTCGTCAACTTCCAGGCGCAGGGTTACGAGGTCGAATGGGCGGCCACCGGCGAGGAAGCGTTGGCGGCCTGGCGGTCGACGCCCTGCCAATTGATCGTTCTGGACGTTATGCTGCCGGGCATCGACGGGTTCGAGGTCGCCCGGCGCGTCCGGCGGGAAGACGCCAACGTGCCGATTCTGATGCTTACCGCGCTGGCCGCCGACGAGGATCGGATCGCCGGGCTGGAGTGCGGCGTCGACGATTACCTCGTCAAACCGTTCGTGTTGAAGGAATTGTTGCTGCGTGTGGCCGCGCTGTTGCGCCGCGCCCAGTGGATGCCGCCGCCCGCGACCGTTTTTTCGTTCGGCCAGGCCGAAATCCACCCGGCGACCCTGGAAGCCGTCGTGCGTGGCAAAACCCACGTTCTGACCCGGATCGAGTGCGACCTGATGCGGCACTTCGCCGCCCACCCCGACCGCCTGATCAGCCGCGAGGAATTGCTGTCCAGCGTCTGGGGCTATGAAGCCGACACGGCGACGCGCACCGTCGACACCTTCGTGATGCGGGTGCGTAAGATCGTCGAACCGGAACCCGCCAAGCCGAGATATTTGCGTTCGGTTCGCGGACAAGGCTATCGCTACCATCCGGCCGGGAAATAAAGCCGCGACCGCGTTGACAAGCATCCGCCGCAATGCGACTAAATATCCGACCGCGATCAGCAACCCGCTCGGGAGCGCAGCCGTGAAAAGAGTTCTTCGGTTTTCCGTTTTGATCGTATTGCTTTGGCTCGCCGCCGCGGGAGCGGCCGACGAAGGCCACCACGCCGCCGTTTCCCCGGACGGCAAGGCCCGGCTGTTCTACCTCGACGGCGTCCGAGTGCTGCAACTCAGCGGTAGCCATTACGAAATGGGCTACAACCACGGCTATCTGCTCGCCCGGGAAATCATGGACATGATTACCGTATACGGATTTTTCGTCGTCGATTATTTCGGCCTCGATTATGACGAGCTGCTGGTCAAGCAAAAACAATTCGCCTGGGGCGAGTACGGGCCGGAACTGGAAGGCATGCTGGCCGGCTTGCGCGCCGCGTTGCCGCCGGAAAAGCTGCTCATCGCCCCGCCCGGAAAAGCGCCGCACGCGGTCGGGCTCGACGACCTCAAGGGCATGAACACCATGGGTGACTGGTTGGCCGGCCTGGTTTCCTGCTCGAGCTTCAGCGTCTGGGGGAAAGGCCGCGCCGATGGCTCGACCCTGCTGGCGCGCAATTTCGATTGGCTGATCGATCCCGGCAACGTCGCCATGGACCGCCAGGTCGTCATTGCCTACGCGCCGGATTACGGCCCGCACTGGGTGAACGTCACCATGGCCGGCGATCTCGGCTGCATCAGCGGCATGAACGAATACGGCGCCAGCGCGATGATTCACGTCTCGCTCAACGGCTACCCGCCGACCGACGACGCCGGTTTCGTTCCCGGCACCCTCGCCTTGCGCCGGGTGATCGAAAGCCTCCGCCCCGCCAGCACGCCCGCCGCGGCACTGCCGCCACTCCGCGACGCGCCGCAAATGGGGCAATACCTGTACCACCTCTGCTTTCCCGCCCCCGGCCGCGCGGACGACGACGTCGCCGGCGTTTTCGAATACGACGGCAACGGCCGCCACCGCGACGGCTACGTCACCTATCGGCGCCCCGCCGACAATCCGCGCCTGCCGCGCAACCGCTTCCGCGACCAGCGGCTCGACTACACCAATACGCTGATCAACGTGAATCACTATTTGAAGCGCAAGACGGAAATTCCGCAGCTTTACAGTTCGGGCCGCTACCTGACGATCAAATGGATGCTGCCCAAGGCCAAAGCGGACGGCAATGTCGAGGTCGACGAGGCGCGGGACATCATGGCCGCCGTCGGCTATCAACCCTCGCTTTTCATGGGGCCTTGGATCACCTTGCACACCGTGGTTTTCGAACCGCAAACGCGGCGGTTGCACCTGTTCCTCGCGCAGGACGGCCGGCCCGGATATGACGGCAAACGGTTCGACGCGCCTTTCGAAGCCTTTTTTGCCGCCCAGTAAAATTTTTCGCCCGACGGAAAGGGAGTCGCCCCCATGAACATCGCGCTCACCGGCGCTACCGGATTTTTAGGGTCGCATTTGGCGCAAGGCCTGGCGGTGGACGGCCATCAGCTCACCTTGCTGGTCCGCGATCCCGGCAAGTTGATCGGCCCGCTGCAAACGTGCCGGATCGTCCAAGGCGATCTGCTGGACCCCGTCTCGGTCCGTGCGGCGATCCGCGACGCCGACGCCGTCCTGCACGCGGCCGCGTTCGTCGGCGAATGGGGTTCGCATGACGATTATTTTCGTCCCAACGTGACCGGGACGCAAAACGTCCTGGACGCCTGCGTCTCGGGCAAACCGCGCCGTTTCATTCACATCAGTTCCAATTCGGTATACGGCGACGGCACCGCCGACCACATCGCCACGACGGAGGACACGCCGTCCCGACTGACCGGCCAGCCCTACGGCGACAGCAAGATCGAGGCCGAGCGCCTGGTTTTCGCGGCGCACGAAGCGGGCCGGATCGTCGCGACGGCCATCCGGCCGGGAATGATCTGGGGGCCGCGCGACCGCCAGTTCCTGCCGAAAATCATCGACGCCCTGGCCAAGGGCCTGATGATGTTCCTCGGCGACGGCTACAAATTGCTCGGCCTGGCGCACGTGGACAACATCATGGAGTTGACCCGCCTCATTCTCGCCCGGGACGTTTCCCACGGCCGCGCCTACAACATCGACGACGACGACCGGCGCACCTGGCGCGATCTGGTGCGGGCGCTTTGCGGTCGCTTGGGTTATCGCGAGCCGCGGCTGTGCATCCCGGCCTCGTTCGCCAAGACGGCGGCCGTCGCCTCCGAATTTCTCTGGAAAACCGCCGGCGCCAAAAAGCCGCCGCTGATCTCCAAAATGGGCGTCACCCTGATGTGCTACGACAACGATGTTTCCGTCGAACGCGCGAAACAGGAATTGGGATATGCGCCCCAAGACCGCTTCGACGAACGCCTGGACGCCTATTTGCAGGCCTATCGCGCCGGGGAATAAACCGCCGGCCACGAAAGGACGATCGGATGCGGACCCACTCACCGGGCAGTCAGAGGCTTTTGCTTGTGTTCTGTCTGGCGATCGGTTGCCTCGTCCTCGGCTGCTACGCCGACAACCCCGACTCCTCCGACGACGATTCTCTGACTTGCTACGCGGATTGGGACAACGACGGCTACGGCAGCCCGTTCCTGACGCAAAAGGCATCCTCTGCCTGTCCGCTCGGCTGGGTGACGAACGACGATGACTGTTACGGCGGCGGCTACACCACCCACCCCGGCATGCGCGACGTGCCCGACGACGGCTTCGATCAGGATTGCGACGGAAGTGATTCCCTGGCTTCCGACGCGATCGCCGTCTTCGTCTCGCCGAACGGCGACGACGGCAATCCGGGCACCATGGCCGCGCCCAAGCGCACGATCGGGGCCGGCGCGGAGTTGGCGGAAACGAAAGGCAAATGGGTGTTGATCGCGGAGGGCGAGTATTACGAAAGCGTCACGCTCTATTCCGCCGGTCTGGTCGGCGGTTACGAAGCCGGGACTTGGCAACGCGATCCCGGGAAACGAACGACGACCATCCAGGCCGTCGAGGAAACCGCCGTCACCATCCTCGCCGCCGAAGAGGAACCCGTTTATCTGACCGGCTTGAGCGTCATCGGCGGCGATGGCGATGACCATTCGCACGGAGTAGTCATCGAGGCCGGCCGTGCCGTGATCCGCGATTGCCGAATCAGCGGCGGATCGTCGCAGTTCCTCGCCAGCGGAGTAACGATCCGCGCCAACGCCTATGCCGACCTGATCGGCGACGAATTGTCGGGCGGCGATCTGACCGAATACAGCTATGGGCTTTTCATCGAGGAACAAGGCGACGCCGTGATCATGTCGACCACCGCGGCCGGCGGCCTGGGCGCCGTGCAGTCGATCGGCATCTACACCCTGGCCTCTTGCGTGCTGTCCGTCGCCCGCGCGTACGGCGGAGGTTCCTTCTCCAACCAGACCTACGGTTTGTGGGCACGGGCCGATGTGAAGGCGATCAACAGCATTTTGCGAAGCGGCGAAGGACAGGCTCATTCCGCGGCGGTCTTTCTTCGCGATTCTCAAGGGCCAGTGCTGGCCAACAATCTCCTGATTCAAAGCGGCGCGTCGCAGTTCGGCGCCGGACTTTTCCTGGAAGACGGCGCCGCCGCGGCGGCCAACAACATTTTTCAAAATGAACCGGGAACCGGCAAAACATCCACCGGCGTCGCGCTACGGAATTCCTCAGTGATCCTGTCGCACAATGATTTTTTCGGCGCCGCGGCCGCCACCTATCTCGAGACATCGCAAGAAACGGTCACTGACGTGGCCGAGCTGAACCAATGCCAATGGACCGGCTGCGCCGCCGCCGACGGCAATATCGCCGCCGATCCGCTGTTCGCCGAGCAGGACGAATACCATCTTTCCGCTTTCAGCCCTTGCCGCGACGCCGGAACCGCCTTCGCGCCGGCCGGCGGTTGGGCGGTTTGGGATTTCGAGGATGACGAACGGCCGTACAGTATAGCCGGGGATATCGGCCGCGACGAATTCGTCCCTTGACCGATCCCTACCCCGCGCGTCATGATGCCGAGCCGTTGCCGCTCCGGCGGAAACCGCCCCAAGCCAACAATCAGGTAAAGAAAATGCCGCCGTCCGCCGCCGACCCGTTGCTGCTAAAAATCCCGACTCCGTATCCGGTCGGCCGGATCAACGTGTATTTTCTCGACGGCCCCGAACCGACTCTCGTCGATACGGGTGTCTTTTCATCCGTTTCGCTGGAAGCGCTCGAGGAACAATTGCGGGCCCACGGCCGGCGGTTGGCGGATGTGCGGCATATTTTGGTCACGCACGGGCATTACGACCATGCGGGCGCGGCGTTGCATCTTTCGCGGCGTTGCGGCGCGACACTGTACCTGCACCGGCAAAGCGCCCTCTTTACGCCACGGCAACCGGCGGCCGAGGAAGCGTTGATCGCCTTCCTGACCCGTTGCGGCCTCCCCCGTGATACGCTGGAAAAGGCATTTGCCAATTTCCACGCCGGGCGGCGATTCGCCGATCTCGCCACCGAGCCGCTGGCCGTTCACCGGCTGAACGGCGACGAATGCCTGTCGATTGCCGGCCGTGAATGGCGGATCGTCGCCACCCCCGGTCATTCACCCGATCACCTTTGCTTTTACGACCTGGCCACCGGCAATCTGTTTTGCGGCGACCTGCTGCTGAGCCACATCACGCCCAATCCATTGCTGTATCTGGATCCCGAAAATGACTATCGCCGCGCGCCGAGCCTGATTCATTATCTCGAATCACTCGCCAAGCTCACGACGATCGAGATCACCACCGGCTTTCCCGGCCATGGCCCCCTCATTTCGGATGTCGCCGCGCTGATCGCCGGCACGCGAAAATTCATCGGCGAACGCGCCGAAATTTTCCGGGAAAAAATCACGGCCGGGGCGGCCGATCCCGCGACTTTGGCCTGCGCCGTTTTCGGCAAACTCGATTTGGCCAACCAGTTCCTGGCAATCTCCGAGACCGTCGCCTACCTCGATTTGTTGGAACAAAACCGTCACATCGAAGTGGACTGGAAGGGAGAGTTGATCACTATCCGGTCGAGTTTGTAGAGCGGACATGGCTTGGAAACCGTCGCTCGGTATGTTAGAAAACAAAGATCAATTCCAAACTTCCGACACCAAAATCCGGGGGATCAATATGTCCACAATGAAAGCAGCGATCGAGGCGAAAGTCGCACAAATCCGTAAAGAAGTAGGTCGCGAAAAAGCACTGGTGGCGTTGTCGGGCGGCGTCGACTCCTCGGTCGTGGCCATCCTCGGCCATCTCGCGCTGGGGAAAAGATTGACGGTGTTGTTTATCGAAAACGGCCTGATGCGAGAAGGCGAGCCACGATACGTAAAGGAAACGTTCAAGAAATTCGGCATCCAGGTCAAAGTGCTCGATGCCAAAAAAGCGTTTTTCGCCGCGCTCCAGGGCAAAACCGACCCCGAGATCAAACGCCAGGCGATCACGGACACCTTCTATGCCGACGTCTTTTCGAAATATGTCCGCGATCATTCAATCAAATGCCTGCTGCAGGGAACGATCCTCACCGACATCGACGAAACCGTGGCCGGCATCAAACGGCAGCACAACGTGTTGGCGCAACTCGGCATCGATACGGAAAAAGAATACGGCTATCAGGTGGTCGAACCGTTACTCGATTTGCGCAAGGACGGCGTTCGCGCCATGGCCCGCGCGTTGAAACTTCCCAAGGCCATTTCCGAACGCATCCCCTTCCCGGGACCGGCGCTTGCGGCGCGCGTGATCGGCGAAGTAACTCCCGAACGAGTCGCCAAAGTCCGCAAAGCGACCAAGGTCGTCGAGGAAGAGCTTGCCGCCAGCAAAGCATTCCAGTATTTCGCCGTACTGATGTCCGACAAAGCAACCGGTCTGCGCAACTACAAACGCGAGTTCGGCGACATTCTCGTTCTGCGCTGCATTGAAAGCGTGGATGCTCGCGAAGCGACCGCGACGCAATTGTCATGGAACAAACTAAACCGGATCACCAAACGCCTGTTGACGGAAGTTCCGGGCGTGGTGCGGGTGTTGTACGATCTGACGCCCAAACCGCCCGCCACGGTGGAATTCATTTAAACAAGGCAAACCGGCCCTTTTCGCGATGATCCGCCGGTCCTTTCCCCTTCGGGATGCGGTCCGTAACGCGAGAAGTGCCTCTTTGAGGAGCAGCCGATGGACAAATCCGAGGCCCTGGCGTTTTGTGATCGCTGGTTGCCGCTCTGGACCGGCAATCGCCCGGAAGAGCTGGCCGCGATTTACGCCCCCGACGCTTTCTACCGCGATCCGGCCAAACCGGAAGGGATCCAGGGGCGCGCCGCGCTGCTGCCCTATTTCCGTAAGCTGCTCGCCACGTTTCCCGATTGGTCCTGGAAGGCGGATGAGGTTTTTCCGCTGGATGGCGGCTTTACGCTTCGCTGGCGGGCGGAAATTCCCGTCGGCGGTAAGGTGATCGCCGAAACCGGCCTGGATCTGGTGCTGGTGCGCGGCGAATTGGTATTGCGCAATGAGGTGTATTTCGACCGCGCCGCGCTGCTGGCCGCCTTGGCCGCGCGCGAACGGTGACTCAACCGATTCGTTCGATGCGGCAAGTATAAAACGGATCGGTCCCGAGGGCGCGCCGGTATAGCGCCGATAAATCCTCATTGACGGGCAAGCCTTCGACGCCGCGCCGGATCACACGGTATTGCGCGGCGGGCAGGAAATCCTCGACAAACGGCAATCCCGGCGCGTACACGAAAATTCCGCCCGTCTTGAGCGAGCGAAGGATTTCCATGTACTTGTGGGCATACCGGGCGCCGTCGCCTCCCGGTTGCAAGTGTTGATGCAGGAACTGCAGGCTGAATCCGAGATGCGAAACGATCGTGCCCCAGGTGTCGTTGCCGAAATTTTTCGCGAACCAATCGGCGCTCATCACGCCCGGAATTCGACCGGCCACCCGGTCGATGCCGAACGCCTGCTTGCCTTGCCGCTGCAACTCCCGGACCAATTCCGCGTGCTCGCCGCAACCCAGGTCGAGGATCGGTTCGGCCAGTTCCGCGATCGACAAACCCAGAATACGAAGTTGCGACGAAAGGGAGTACTCCGCGCAGACCACCGCCGGCGGGCTTGCCGCCTGCCCGGGTTGGCGGATCGCTTCAGCCAGGGAAAACCGCAGGCGGCGAAGCGCATTCGGAAGCGTTTCCGGAGCGGAGTGCAAGGCAGCGCGGAAATCGGCGGCGAAGCGGCGCAGCAACTCGTCCAGCTTCGCGTCGGTCGCGACATCGAGAACCAAAAATTGATTTTGCCGCTGGATCCACCGCCGGCCGGCCAGGCGTAAAAGCGGCAGTGGATTTTGCGGCCAGTCGCCCTCTTCCGGCGGCAAGGCGAGAACCGCTTCCAGCCACGCCAGCAGCTCGGTACGATGGACGGCAAGATAGGCCAGGCATTCCGCATCCGGCGAATCGAATGGCGAGGTCGGAACGATCAGCTCACCGACGGTCGCGGGGAACGATCGTCGAAGATGAACCTCGGCCATTTGGCGAAGCTCGTCCGGAATGGCGGTTTCAATCGGCATCGCCACAGGATAGGCCAGGATGCCGCTCCTGGCCATCCCGTGGGTCGCTATCGTTCCTCCGGCCGAATCAGCCGGTGATCAACACCCGCAACCGGAATCGCCCTCGTCTTCTTCGGTTTGCGGCGCCAGATCGCCGGAGGTGTCGTCATCATCATCGGGCGGGAAGAAATCGTCGTTGTCGTCGTTGTCATCATTGTCGTCATTGTCGTCATCGTCGTCATCGGTGCCGGTGTCGTTATCATCGTTGTCGTCGTTGTCGTCGTTATCGTCGTTGTCGTCGTCATCGCCGTTCGGGATACATTCGTCCGTTTCCTCCACGCAGGTCTCGTCGGCGTCGCAGGGCTCATCCCCGTGGGTACACTCATTGTTGCCCTCGTCACATTCCTCGGCGCCGTCACAGAAGAACCCGTCGTCGGGGCAACGCGGATTGCCCACGCCGTATTCGCTCTCGCAGGAACCCGACACGCACATTTCCGCGCCGGTGCACCACAGGCCGTCATCGGTACAGGCAATGCCGTCCAGGTCGGTCCAGGAATCGGCGGAATTCGCCGGATCGCATTCCTGGCATTCGTTGTCCGGGTTCTTCTCGCCGTCGTCGTAACAGACCGCGCCGATCAGGCAGCCGAGGCAGTCCGGGTAGGTCATTTGGGCGAAATACGCCGGATCGAAATCCGCCGTTTGATACGGCCAATACGTCAGGTTGCTTTCATTTTCTTCGTAAGCGATCAGCATCCCAATCGTATCTCCAGGAGATCCATAGAGCTCGCCGCCGGTCAGGTCGATGGCGATTTCCACTCGCACGTTGCCTTTACCGGTCATTCCATAAGCCGCTGAAATGTTGGTCGGTATCGTGGGACTGCAAAATCCCGATTGCGTATACGGCCAGAAGAAATAGCTGATCGTGCCGGAAGTGTCGTCGATCAGGTACGACCCTTCCTCCTCGCAATCAATCGGCCATTCGCCGTCGTTGTTGTTGTCGAACAGCAGATAGACTTCATCATGATTGTGCGCGACTGTGTCGTCTATCGCGTCAATCGCCAGGTAGAGATGATCGGCGTCGGCCAGCCAGTAAGCATAAAAACTGCGATTGCCATAAACGGGAACGAGCAAGGCATTATCCCATTCGGATTCAGCGAATGTCCCGTCGATGGTCGGTGGTGTATCGGTCCGACCGGGAGTGAATTGACTTTGTTGTTCCGCCGGCAATTGCATGACTCCGAAGGTGGTGGGGTATCGATAATCGTACCCGGTCGTCGGCCAGTTCACGGTTTCGCCCGCATTCCATTCCTGATAGGAAAAGGTCGCACCGATTTCCGCGCCCGGCTCGCCGGAGAGCTCATCGCCGGTCAGGTCGAAGCGAAATTCGTATTCCAGATGACCTTTGGCGTTGTAAGACATCCAGGAAACAACGTGGTCAGCCGTCCCCCAGCCGCAATCGGCGCCGCCGAGCACTCGGGCGGCGAATAAATTGGCCAGATTCCCCGCATCGTAACCGATCGAAAACGTGCCCTCCGACCCGCAGGAGGATGGATATTGGCCGTCGAAATTGTTGTCGAAATTGAAAATGATCGCATCATTGTCGATGAACCCGGGGTCGTTGGTCAGCAGCGCGCCGTAAAGAAAATGAGCATCCATCAGGTAGTAAAAAGTCACGTCGCTCGAGGTGCCGACCAGATTCATTGTCGCGGCACCGGTCCATTCGTTCGCATAGATGAGGCCGTCGATCTTCGGCGGGATGTTGGCCCAGGCGATATCGAGTGTTTCGGGCTCCGTGGCGAAAGTCAGATCGGTCCAGGTAGACGGATCAAGGGGCGCCGCGCCGGTCGGCCAATAGTTCTGCGCTTTGAGGGTATTGGTGTCCATGGCCATCAAAGCAAAACCAAGGGTTTCGCCCGGTCCGCTCGCCATGGGTGAGTCCGCCAAATCAACCCGCAGTTCGAATTGCATATGGTCATCCAACGAGGACGCCAGCGTGGTGTAATCAGTGGCTGATAGAGTGCCGCAGGGGCCTCCGGTCGACAACACTAAAAATTCACGAGTTCCGTCATACCGGAAGTAGAGGTAGCCTTCAAAGTTCGGACCGTTGCAATCGGCCGGATAGGAGCCGTTGTTATCGCGATCAATGAAAAGGGCCACGAGATCGGTAGCGCCGGCGACAGTGTCGCCGGTAACATCGAAAGCCACATAAAGATAATCTTCATCGGATAAGAGGTAGGCCGTATAGGCGGGAGTGCCAGTCGAATCCACAACCTGCTCGGCACCATCCCATTCGCCTTCCGAAATGACGCCGTCGATGGTCGGCAGCGTCCGAACCCATTTGGTTTCCAAAGCCTGGACGGAACCGGCGGCGAAAAGAAGAACCAGGATCAGCGTCCACGAAAATAGATACCTTTTCATCTTCAACCTCGATGATTGTTGTTGCCCTGCTTCGCAAAATCGCATTCCGGTTCAAAGATGGTTGCAGTGCCCTGATCATGCTTTCCAGCCTTGCCGATGGCCGGTTAATTCAAAATTCTTCATTGATGAAAATGGAATGCCGTTACAATGTATCTAAAAATTTTCGGGTCTTCAACACAATTTTGCCAAAAGCAGACCGAATAAATAGCTACCGCTCAGCGCCTATTGTCGCCCTTTATGCTGGAAAAATTCAAACAGTAATTTCCCGGGTTCATGCGCAATTTTCGGTCGTTGATCCGGCTCGGGGGCGATCCATAGTATCTCCAATCACCGTAACCGTTCGGCACCGTCAGCTCCGCCTCCACACCGGCCGGAATGGTCAGGTAAGCCCAAAGTCCCTCGCCGGAAGCGGCGCGTCGCCAGCGCACATCCACCGATCCGAACGGCGTCGGCACGCGGCCTTCCACGTGACGCAGGTCCTGCAGATGCGGCGCGATACTCAGGCGCTCATAACCCGGCGTCAGCGGTTTTACGCCCAGTACGTATTGCGTCAGCAGGGTCGTCGCGCCGGCCGACCAGGCATGCGCCTGACTGATGTAGGACATTTCCGGCCGGCCGTCGGGGCCGATGAATTCCCACAGGGTCGACCCCGGATCGGTCGTCGCCATGTGCCCGAAACACCGCGCCAGCAAGGTAAACGCTTCCGCGTCGTGACCGGCGAAAAACATCGCCTCGGCGGCGAAATAATTGACGAACCCGATCGACCGCCGGTTGTGGATCCCGAGATTGTACTGCGCGCCGTCGTACGCCGGATCGACATTCACCAGGCCGTATGGCGAATTCATGTTGCTTTGCCAGTAGGCCAGAATACGGTCGGTGCGTCCGCCAGCCATTCCGGTGAGAATCGCCAGGGCATTGGCATCCAACGGAACGTGGACCGGATCGGTATCGCTTTCGACGTAAATACCGCGCGCTTCATCCCAGGCCATGGCGTCGACCGCCGCCCGCACCGTTTCGGCCCGGGCGAGAAAGTCGGCCGCCTCATTCGGCCGGCCGCTGAGCTCGGCCATGGCCATCGCGAGCCGAAGCGCTTGATAGAAAAGAATATTGGTAAACGTGACCCGACCGCGCCGCTCGATGGTCCAGCACCAGCCAAGGCCGTTTTGGGCGGTCAGATTGAGCAGATCGCCGTCCGACTGGGTTTCGATGTAAGCCAACGCCCTTTTCACCCGCGGGTAAAGCACTGCCAGCCGCGACGGATCGCCGGTATAGAAATATTCGTCCCACGCGGCCAGCACATAAAACAGCGTGTACTCGATGAACCGATACGCGTTCAAGCCGACCGTTCCCACCGGGCTGCAAGCCGGCACGTTGCCGTCCACGCGTTGATGTTCACCGAGATACGCGAGAGAATCGAACGCCGCCGACCAATCGTCGCGCGTCAGAAACAACACCCGGTCGGCCACGTACAAGTCGGCCATCCAGATCAGCCGGTCGCGGCGTCCGCCGTCAACCAGCGCCCATGGCCCGTCACCGACCGTTCGATTGGAGCGAACCGTCCCCTGATCGGCCGGAATCGTGCAAAGGTCGAGCGTCTGCAAACCGGCGTACCAGATCCGGTTGAGCTTTTCGTCGTCACAGAGAAAATAACCGGCCAACTCCGTTTCGGTCGTTCGGTAGGCATAGTATTTGACGCGGGCATAATCCAAGCGACCGGAACCGGCTTCGATCTGCAGGCGAACGTGCCGGAACGCGCCGACCGGCAGCGGATCGAGGTAATCCGCGTCGCCGTCAAACAAGCGGCGGTGATAACCCGGCAGCCAAACGAAGGGCATGCTCAGAGCAGTCAACAACTCGTACGGCTGCAACGCCGTGTCGGTCAGGTAGCGGACATCCTCGGCGAAGCGGGCGCTCGTTTGCAACCCTGCCGCGTCGCGGACGCCCAACTCCAATCGGCCGGCCACATCGAGGCCGAAATCGAGTTCGAGCCAACCGCCGGCCAGCGGGATTTGCTCTCCGCCTGCCGTCAGCCGCGCTGGGTCCAACTCTTCCGGGTCGCCGTTCACCGGGTGGCGGATCACCCGGGTCGGGTAGACCCATTCATCGCGCGGCGCGAGCAGCCAGGCCGCCGGATCGCCCTCCAGCGGGCCGCACTCGGCCGGCAACACGTCGGCGGAATCGTCGTCGTCATTTTGATCGTCGTCTGCGGGCGTCTCATACCCATGATGATCGCCATCGACGGCGTCGTCGGCCTCGTGGCAGCCGGAAAAAATTCCGGCCGCTCCGAGGGCAATCAATAAACCGATCACCAGCGCAAGGATGAACGGGAAATACAATTTCTTTCGGTGCATGCCGAAAAAAACACCTCGCTTACGTTTTCGCCGACTGCGATTGATCTCATCTGACTTTACCGAAAATGTCTGAAGTTGAAAGGTCGGTTAAGCGAAAAAGGCGGAGGACCGCCTCCGCCTTCTATGGTTCCAGCGAACGATCAGATGCGTTCCAGAATGACCGTTTTGCCCATGCCGCCGCCGACGCACAGCGACGCCAGGCCGACCGTCAGGTCGCGCTTCTGCATTTCGCTCAACAAGCTGACGACCAACCGGATGCCGGTCGCGCCGACCGGGTGCCCCAGGGCGATGCCCGAACCGTTGACGTTGGTGATCGAACGGTCGAGGCCGAGCAGCTTTTCGCAGGCCAGGTACTGCGCGGCGAACGCTTCGTTCACTTCGAGCAACTGGATGTCCTTCAGCGTCATGCCGGCCTTTTTCAGGGCTTTTTGCGTGGCGGGCACCGGGCCGTAACCCATCAGTTCCGGTTCCACGGCGGCCACTGCGTGCGCCACCAGGCGCGCCAACGGTTTGATGCCCAGGGCCTTGGCTTTTTCGGCGCTCATGATCACCGCTGCCGCGCCGCCGTCGTTGAGACCGCTGGCGTTGCCGGCGGTGACGGTACCATCCTTCTTGAAGGCCGGCTTCAGCGAGGCCAGGGTTTCCGCCGTCGTGCCGCGCCGCGGATGTTCGTCGGTATCGAACACGATGGTGCCTTTTTTCGAGGGGATTTCGACCGGCACGATTTCATCTTTGAACCGGCCGGCGTCAATCGCCGCCAAGGCGCGATTCTGACTGGTCAGGGCCAGTTCGTCCTGCTCCTGCCGGCTGATGTTGTGCTTGGCCGCCAGATTCTCGGCGGTGATGCCCATCAGGAAGTGGCCGAACGGATCCGCCAGGCCTTCCATCAGCGAATCGACCGCTTTGCGGTCGTTCATCCGGCAGCCCCAACGCATGTCGTAAAGCACGTACGGGATGCGGCTCATGTTTTCGGAGCCGACGATCAGCACGGCGTCGTGTTCGTCCAGCATGATCTGCTGCGCGCCGAAAACCAGCGCCTGCATGGAACTGGAGCATTGCCGCTGAATCGTGCAGCCCGGCACCTGAAACGGCACGCCCGCTTTGAGGCCGACGCAGCGGCCGAGGTTGATTTCGTCGGTCCGCATCATGCAGTGCCCGGCGATCACATCGCCCAGAATCGCCGGATCGATTCCGGCGCGCGCGATGGCGGCCTTGGCCGCGATGGCGCCCAGGTCGACGGCGCTGACGTCCTTCAAAGATCCGCCAAAGGAACCGATGGCCGTACGCGCGACGCTGACGATCCACACTTCTTTCATGTACCCCTCCCGATAAACAAACGGTTTCTGCAGAATGTATTTTGGTTGCACTATTCAAAAGGTTTCGGAGTTGCAATTTTGGCCGGGTGCGAGCGGAAAATCAAGGATGAAAAAAGGCGGCTGCAAAAGCGGCAAAAACGGATACCAATGCACGTCGGCTCAACCCGGCCCGATCTTTCCGTGGCGGATCATCGTTTCGTTCAATAGTGGTGGCGCAGGACGATAATTTCGCCGACGTGCGGCAGTTTGTCGGCGGTCATTTCCAGTTCGTCGGCGGCCAATTGCTTGACGTTGCTTTTGCCGGCGAGGAAATCGGCGACCGGTGAAATCGGGAATTTGCACTTGTCGGTTTTAAAATGCATCGGAATGAAAATGCGTGGATTGATCCGGCTCACCACCTCGGCGGCCGTTCGCGCATCGATCGTATAAAACCCGCCGATCGGCCCCATCAGCACATCGACTTTGCCGATTTCCTTGAGTTGGGCGTCACTGAGTTTGTGGCCCAGATCACCGAGGTGGCAGAGAATCATCCCATCGGTTTTGATGATGAATATAAGGTTACGGCCGCGTTTCGCCCCTTGCACCTCGTCGTGGAACGTTTCCAACGCGCGAAAAACGATGCCGTTTACATCCGCGTTTTGGCGGACCTCGATGAACGGTTTTTTGAAGCCGGCGGTGTAGTTGTGATCGGCATGGTCATGGCTGATGACAACGATATCCGGCTTCACGTCGATCGGCCGATAGGCGATGCCGCCGCCGAACGCCCCGGGTTCGTAAGGGTCCAATACGATGACCGTTCCGTTGGCCGTCGTGATCGTGAAGCTGGAATGACCGTTCCACCGAATTTTCATGACATCCTCCTCATTACAGCCCCCAACCGCCCCGCACCAGCCACACCCCGGCGGTCAGGCCGAAGCTCGGCCGTTCGATAATCACCGTGGCGCGACAGATTCGTTGCGGGCTTTGGCAGTCGTGGCAGCAGCCGTCTTCGGCGCAAGGCGTTTTCATCTGCAATTGACGGGCGCGCTGCGGCGCGGCGATCCGCTTGATCCGCAGCCAGGCCGCGTCCAGGCCATCCATGATTTTGTTTTCGCCAAGGACGAACAAAACCTGCCGCGGGCCGAAAACGCTGGCCGCCAGGCGGTTGCCGGCGCCGTCGGTCAATAAAAGCTGGCCACCGATCGTGGCGGCGTTGGCGCTGGTGACGAACAATTCCGCGCGACCCTGGTCGAGCCGGGCCTCCCAGTCGCGTGGTTTGTCGCCGGCCGCCGCCCAATGGTCGATGAATTGCGCCGGCGATTCCCGCGCCACGGCGTCCAGCCCCAGCTCGCGCAGCGTGGCACTGCCGCCGAAACCGACCGACCGGACGGTCGCCAGCCGCCGGCGAAAAGCCTCGCGGACCTGTTCGGGATCGGCGAACACCTCGACCGCAAAGCCGTTCTTGGCGAAAAATTGCGCGGCGATAGCCAGACGATCCGGTTCCATTTTGACCTCGCAAAGTATCAATATTTTGTAACCATCTCCGCGGACGGTGGCAAGCGAATTTCGGCTTGTCCCGGCGAATCGTTCGTGTTAGAGAAAAGGCCCATGGAAAACCAGAAAAACACAACGACACGGAAATGGTTCAGCGTCTTGGCGCTGGTGGCGCTGCTCGGCATCCTGGGCGTGGTCGCCTTTTTCATGTTTCAGCGCGACTATTTTTTCACCGAGGACGCGAACGGCGACGGCAAAGCCGACTCGTGGATCTATTACGATCTGCGCGCCCACGTCCACCGCGTGGAAAAAGACCGCGACTTCAACGGCGTCGTCGACTGGATCGACACCTTCGGCATCGATCCGCAATCCGGTCGCGACGTGCTGATCCGTTCCGAAATGGATCTGAACGGCGATCAGAAATTCGAGACGGTCATCGAATACAGCGGCGACCAAAAAATCAAGAAAATGACCCGCGACAGCAACGGCGACGGCCGGATCGACATGATTTCCACCTTCGACCAACCCGGCGCGCCGCCGACGAAGGTCGAGGTCGACGAGGATTTCGACGGGAAATTCGAGAAAGTCACGACGGGCGAAGCGGCCGCGGAAACCGCCCCCGCGGACAAATCGGCCGCCCCGGAGAAAAAAGAAGAACCGAAAGCCAAACCCTAGGCTTTTTCTTTTAACGAACCCTTCGCGCTGACCAGATCCAAAACCGTCATCCGGTTGTAAACCTGGCCGGCGGCTTTTTCGCCTTCGACCAGGATCGCTCCGATCAACGTATCGAATTCATCGAGCCCCTTCTCCGGCTCCGCCAATTCGCTGTTCTGATAGATCGCCGCCGCGACGTTGCCAAATTTCATCTGATCCAGCGAGCGGCTTGGCAGATAGCCGATCCGATCGTTTTCCAAATCGGTGGTCCGCAACAAATCCACCTCGAGCAGGTGCGCGGCGATCTCCGCGGCGATTTCGGAGGGGATGTTGAATCGCTCTTCCAGTTCGTCGATCGTCGGCGGTTCGCGGTTTTCGTAGAACGCTTGCGCGACGGTGAGAAACAGCCGGACCGCGAGGTGGTGCCGCTCGCGGGCCGACGGCTTGGCGAAGGCCCGGTGCAACACCAGCGCGTGGAAATTGTGGTCGACGTAGGAGATTTCGACCGACAGCAACACGATGATCCAGGTCAGGTACAGCCAGACGAGAAAGATCGGCACGACCGCCAGGGAACCGTAAATAGCGTTGTAGGTCAGCGAGCGGGCCGTGGTATGAGTAAACCCGACCTTGGCCAGTTCCCAGATCGTCGCGCCGATGGCGCCGCCCAGCAGCGCGCTGCGCCATTTGACGCGAGTGTTGGGAATGACCATCAGCATGAAAAAGAAGGCGAACACCGAAAACAACCAGGGGAAAATGCCCAGAAAAAACCGTTGCAGGATGCTGATGCCGAGCAGCGGATTCGCTTCGGCGAACGCGCGGATTTTCCCGGAGGCGTAAAAACTGAGGGCGATGAGAATCGGCCCCCAGAACAAAACGTTGGTGAAGGTCATGAACCGTTTGATGAAGCTGCGCCGCTTTTCCACTTTCCAGAGGGCGTTGATGTTGGTCTCGATGTTATCGAACAACAGGATCGCGGTGATGAACAGCACGATGGTTGATAGCACGCCCAACGCCTTGGTATTCGCGGCGAATGTGTTGATGTACGCCAGCAGTTCGTCGGTGCGGGCGGGAATGACCTGGGAAAAAATCCACTGCTGAATCTGCTCGCGATATTCGCCGAAGCGCTCGAATGCGGTGAACACGCTGAAAAACACCACCACCAGAGGTACGATCGCCAAAAGGGTCGTATAGGCCATGCCCGAGGCGCGGACGATGACTGTGTCCTTGATGAACTGATTGCGCAATTCGTTGAGAAAGCGCAGCACGGTGACCAACCAGTAAGTGAATCGCGGCTCGCGCTCCAGGTCGATCTGATAGAGATTGGCGATAATCTCCCGGATTTTACCCATGGTTCCGCCTTTGCCGGTTTTCTTACCGATAGCTTTCTTAACGGGCACGGTCAAGGGCGAAATCCGTTGACACGTCCGGTGACCCGACTTAGGGTGAAACCTCGAACCGCACGGAGAACGAAAGTGAAACGATTTCGCCTCTTAGCCGTTGTTCTCATCCTTTTGGCCGTCGCGGCCTGCGCCAGCCAGCCGAAAGAGACGGTCACCGTCCAGCGCTTGACCATCCTGCATTTCAACGACATGCACGGCTACCTCCAGGAACATCGCAGCTCCGAAACCGGCCAGACGGTGGGCGGCTTCTCCCGCCTGGCCGCCCTGGTGGATCGCATCCGGCAGGAAAACGATAAAGTGAGCGTCCCCACGATGGTGCTTTACGCCGGCGACCTGCTCACCGGCTCGCCCCTTTCGTCGCTTTATCGCGGCGAGGCGGACATCGAGTTGCTCAACCGCCTCGGGATCGACGGGGTGACTGTAGGCAATCACGATCTGGATCTGGGCCGGAAGCGCTTTGACGAGTTGGTTCAAGCGTCGAAATTTCCCTGGCTGGTGACCAACCTGACCGAAACCGGCAAAGCGTTCCCCTGGCTGCCGATGGGCGTGTCGAAAAAATTCGCCAACGGTCTGCGGGTCGGCGTGATCGGCGTGACCACCGACGAGTTGGTCACCCAGACCAATCCGAAAAACGTCAAAGGCCTGGAGGTCGGCGATCCGGTGCGCGCCCTGCCCAGCGGCATTACCCGAACCGGCGGTCCAGGGTCCATCAAAGTGGTGCTCAGCCACTGCGGGCTCACCACCGACAAACGGATCGCGCGCGAAATCGAGGGCATTCACGTGATCATCGGCGGCCACAACCAGAAGGTCATCGACCCGCCGCTGATCGAAAACGGCGTCATCATCGTTCAGGCCGGCAAATACGCCGAACATCTCGGCCGGCTGGACCTGGAAAAAACCGGCGACACCGTCCGGCTCGTGCGCTACAAAATGTACGACATCACTCCCGACCTGCCGCCGGATCGCATCGTTCAGGCGCTGGTCGACGGCTACGTCAACCGAATGAACGACCAACGGCGCGAGGAAATCGGCCGCGCCGTGACGCCGCTCAACGGCAGCATGGAAACCATCCGTAGCGCCGAGAGCAACCTGGGCGATTTCGTCTGCGACTTGATCCGGACCAGGCTGAGCGCGGATGTCGTGCTGCTGAACGGCGGCGGTTTCCGCTCGTCCATCGGCGACGGGCCGATCACCGTCGGCGACGTTCTGCAGGTCTTTCCCTTCGGCAACACGCTCTACGTGCTTTCCGCCTCGGGCGCGACCATCCGCGCGGCGCTGGAGCGCGGCCTGCAAGACGCCCCGGACGACAACCCGGGCGCCTTTCTCCAGGTTTCCGGCCTGCGCTACCAGATCGACGGCAAGCGCGCGGTGAACATCACCGTGGCCGGCCAGCCGCTCGACGAAAACAAAAACTACAAGCTGGTCATCAACGATTTCATGGCGGCCGGCGGCGACCGGTTCACGATGTTCCAGAACGCGGCCGACGCCGTCGATAGCGGCGTGACGATGGCCGATGCCGTGATCGAGGCCATTCGGCAGCAAAAAGACATCGACGCGAAAACGGACGGGCGCATCGAGCGGATCAGCCCATGGCAGCCCTGATTTTCACTTGAGGAGATCGCCGACCGTTTCCTCGACGATCGGCCGGATCATCTCCAGATAGGCCCGAAACACCGGTTCGGTGCTGGACTGCAAGAGTTCCTTGCGCGGCCCCTCGGCCATGCCGGCGGTCGCATCCAACGCCTGTTGGCGAAGCGGCGCGACGAACTGATCGTCGATCGCCCGCACCACTTCCAACAAAACCGCCTGCGCGGATTCGGCCTGAACCTGCTTGCGCCAGGCGGCGGCGAGCGCCTCGTCGGACAATTCGGGATGGTCGGCGGTGAACTTCTGTTTCGCCTCGTCATTGCGCAAGGCGTCTTGAATCATTTTATTGAACTGACTGCCGCGCAACGACTGCTGAACCCCCTGCTTCGCCGACGCCTGGCCGAGGGTGAAAATGTGTCCGAACGCCGCGTACACGGCCTGGTCCAACTCCTTCTTTTGCGCGGCGGTCAGCGTCGGCCATTTCGCTTTGGCGGCATCGAGCAGGCGATCCAGGTGACTGCGAAACGCGGAAACCAACAATTGCTGCAACAACGACGGATCGCTTTTCTGATCGCGGACCTCCAGCGTCGACGGCAGGACGTAGACGAAAGCTTTGCCGTCGGGCGCGCCCTTTTTCAACTCCTTGAGCCGAATCGTGCCGACGACATCGTCCGGGTCGCCGATTTCCGCCTTGGCGAGCAGCCCGGTTTGCAGATCGACCGTCAGGCGCACCCGGCCGCGCGAGGCGCGGGTCGGGAACTCGGCCTGATTGCCCTTGACCGCGATCGGATCGGCGATCGTCATTTCGCGGATCCAGCTATGCTGATTGGGCTGCGGGGCCATTTCCACCGCGATGTCCAGGTTGTCGGGGCTGAGGCCGAGCACGAAGCTGGGGTAAATCGGCTCGTCCGTCGCGGACGGAACGGGCAAACCGGCCCAGGAAATGGCGTTCAGGCGGCGTTCCTGATCGAGCAATTCCTTTTGCACGGCATCGATCGAAAAGCTGATGGCGCGTTTCTGTTCGTCGTCGTAATAAAGATACCGGTTGCCATCGAACAACGTGAGAATACCGAGCGGCTCGACATCCACCCGCATCTTGTCGGGCGGCTGAAAACGGACGTGAATCGTGTACGAACGGCCGCTGGCCGACTGCGCGTCGTAAGTGGCATCGAACCCGCCCAGTTTGGTCAGGGCTTCGCGCGCCCGCCGCGCCGGTTCCGGCCCCTCGCCGGCCGCCGGCAACGCCCCGAGCAGGCAAAGCGCCAGGGCGAGAATCAAACCGATTACTCTTTGTTTGTCCATCGGATCAACCCGTTGATCTGATCGAGGATCTCCGGCGGACCGCCCATCAGCGGCGGCGAAATGCGCCGGCCGTCGAAAAACGCTCCGATCCGGAACGGCGTGCCGTCCAGGTGGCGGATCTCGCCTCCGGCCTCCTCGACCAACAGGCAACCGGCGGCGACGTCCCAAATCCAGGGGCGACAAAAACAGAAGCAGGCGCGGCCGTCGGCCACCAGGGCGAAATGCGCGGCGGTGCTGCCGAGCGAGCGCACCTTGACCGGCAGGAAAAAACGGAACGAGCGATGAAAATCGCTGGGACCGCAGATGAAGCATTCGGTTTCCAACCGGCGGTCGCGCATGACGTGAATCGGCGCGCCGTTCAGAAACGCGCCGTGGCCGCGCGCGGCGCCGAACAACTCGTCCAGCCGCGGGTTGTAAAAAACGCCGAGCTTCAGTTGCTTACCCACGGCCAGGCCCACGCTGACGCCAAAATAAGCCAAGCCCTGCCGATAGGAATCGGTGCCGTCGATCGGATCGACGATCCAGACCGGCGCGTCGCCGATCATTTCCGGCATCGGCCTTTCCTCGCCGAGAAACAGGCTGCCGGGCACGAGCGGGGTCAGCTCGTCGGCCAGCAATTGCTCGACCGCGCGATCGGCCTGGGTGACGACCGAGCCGTCCGGCTTGCGGGAAATTTCGAGGTGCGGTTGCAGATCCAGCGCCAATTGTCCGGCGCGGCGGACAATCGTTTCGACGGTGCCAAGCAGCGCGGACCAGTCCATCGTCGATGCTCCCGGCGATGCAGAGTAAACGCCGGTTCGCCGGGCCGGCGTCGAAAAAAAATTATCGGCCGCCGTTCAACGCTTCCAGGAACGCCTCGAGACGCGTGCCGATCTGGCCTTCCGACCACATGCGTTCGTCGGCGATGTCGCCTTCGATCACCACGCCCGGCACGCTCAGCCGCTCGGTCAGCGCGTCGCGCAGGTCGTATTGCCCCAGGCTGTACGCCTTGCAGGACCGCGCCGAATGCATGACGAAACCGTCGCATTTGAACTTGCGGATCAGCCCTTCCAGCATCGACAGCCGCGTTTCGAAGCCGCGGTTGATATACGGCGCCAGGTAGTTGTAGGCCATCGCCTCGAACGCGTCGCCCTGGGTCATGTCGCGTTCCATGGACCAACTGGCCGTATAGGTCGCGGTGACGACCGCCGCGTTGCGCTCGGCCAGCTTGTTGAACATGTACTTGGTCGCGTACCACATCGGGATGTTGTCGAAGAGCAGGCGGTGCTTTTCGTTTTCGACCGCCGAAATGCCCTGCTCCACCCGTTCGCGCATTTCCACCAGCAGCGACTTGTAAAGGTCGACCGTGCGCTGATCGCCGCGCAGCGTGACGATCGGCCCCATCAGGAAGAAGGTGTCGAAACTGCTCAGGGGCGCCGGCACGGCGCCGCAATAATCGAGGCACTCCATCCACAGGCGGATGCCGTCGCGCGAGCGCTCGAGCACTTGAATGAATTTCTGCTCGTCGAAGGCCCGGCCGGTGATTTCCTCCAGCCTGGGCACCAGCTCGCGCAACTGTTGGGCGACGTATTTGACCTCGTGATCGGTGATCTCGCCCTCGATGAACGGCATGTCGACCATGAACAGCGGCACGTCGTACCGCGCCGCCTGGATTTCGTACCACTTGGTGACCGTCTTGCAGATGTTGTTGGCGCAAATCAGGAAATTCGGCTTGGGCAAGCCGGCGATCGGGCCGCCGCCGGTCGCCGCTTGGCCGACGTCGATCCGAAAATAGGCGCACAAATCCGGGCTGTAGCCCATGCCCTCGGCGACTTCGGCCAGCCCGCCGCCCATCTTGGAGGCGCCGACCATCGCACCGTGATTTTCGGGGTAGATCGGAATAATGTCGAAGGTCAGCAACAATTCCACCGGGCCGCCGGAAGTGATCCAACCGATGGTTTGATTGTTGAAAGCCGCGTTTTTCGCGGTCAGGTAGTACATCATCATCATTTCTTTGATCTGGCCGGCGGTCTGGATTTTTTTCGTGCTCATGACGGACCTCCTAGGCGATCTGCTCGATGAAGGCTTCGACACGGGTGGCGATCGCGCCTTCCGCGCCGGCGGTCAATTCGCGTTCGACCAGCAGGCTGGGCAGGCCGGCGTCGTCGAGCGCCTTTTTGAGGTTCGGGTAGTCGAAGGCTTCCGGATCGCAGAATTTGACCCGGGTGAAGACCACGGCATCGGCTTTGAGCTCCCGGGCGCGGGCGACGACGGCGTCGGCGCGGCGTTTGGTCGCGAAATGCAGGCTGCTGCAAGGCGGCGCGTTCAACAGGCGTTGCACCAGCGCGGCGACCGGGTCGCCGGTTTCGGCCGCGTCGGTGGACAAGGTGCGCCAGCCCAGACCCAGGTCGTCGCCGGCGATCCGCGCGCCGGCGTTTTCCATCACGGTCAGCGCCTCGAGCGGATCGGCCAGCATGCCGACCAGCATCAACTTGGGCCCCGCGGATTCCCCGACCGAGATCGTCGCGGCGAACTCTTCGAGCAACCGGGTCGATTCGTCGGAGATGTCCGCCAAGGCCCCTTTGATCGCGGTATAGACCTTCGCGGCGGGAACCGAAATTTTTCCGGCCGCCATTTTCGCCAGCAATTGCCGCGCCGCCCGGCGGAAACGGTTGACCGTGACGATCGCGGCCCGCAGATCGTCGGCGACGATCGGCCGGCCCGCGAAACGGCTCACTTCACCGATGAGGCGTTCGATTTCACCGGCCAGAAACTCGGGGGCCGCCTGGCTGTCGGGGTTTTGCGACATGCGGAAATAAGCCGAAAACGCTTGCGGAAACAGGCGGCGGAACAGCCCGGCGCTGTTTTGAATCGTGTCGCAGGTCGAGCTGGGGAAAACCATGCCGTCGGGCCGGTGGCCGTCGCCGAGCATGATTTCGAAATTCGCTTTCACCAGCGTGCAGACGTAAGGTGGAAAATGCGCGTCGGCCAACGTGGTGTCGATGGGAAAGCCCCACCATTCGCTGGCGCGCAAACCGCCGGCCAGCAGAATTTCGTAGGGGAACCACATGGGGAAAACCGCGACCAGGCGGCGGTCGTCGGTGCGGCGATAAGGCGCCTTGGCCAGGTCGGCCAGTTTGTCGTAGGCGAGCATTGTTTCCTCCAGGCTGTCGATGCGAAGTAGTGCATTGTAGAGGGCCGGCGGTGATCGTTCAAGGCAGATCGACGCGCGGCCGGCCTTTCTTGCGACCGATTCCGGCCGCTTGCCCGGACGACGCCGATTTGCTATCAATAAGAAGGGGGAAACAGTTATCTTCAGTTATTACCGGAGCGACGGAAATGTACACCATCCGCATCGGCGAGTTGGACGAAACGGTTCCGGACATCCCAACCCTGGTCAAACGGTTGCAGATAGGAGAAATCAAGGAATCGACCGCCGTTTACGACCACGACGCCAACGTCTGGCGAACCGCCGGCGAGATCGTCAAACCGCCGCGTCTCGACGCCGCGCCGGCAGACGCGACGCCGCCGCGGGCCATCCCGGTGCCGGCCGCTCAGACCATGGCCACCGTCGCCCCGCCGTCCGTCAAGGAAGAGCCGACGATTCCCGGCCAGACGATCGCCGCGCTGATCCTGAGCATCACCGGCACGTTCACCTGCATGTTGCTGAATATCGCCGGGATCGTGCTGGGCTATCAATCGCGACGGCTGATCCGGGAAAATCCGGACCGCTATACGGGCGGCGGTTTGGCGACCGCGGCAATCGTCATCGGCTGGATCGCGCCGATTCTCGTCATCGTCGTCGGGATCGTCCTGGCGATCTCCATTCCGGCATTGATCAAATACGCGGAAAAGTCGGCGGCCACGCCGCCGCCTACCGTCGGCTACCAGGCAAAATTGGCGGAGGAGCTGTATTTCCAGAATCGCGAACCGGCGACGTATACCGATTCGCTGGCCGCGTTGCTGACGTGGGATCAGAGCCTGACCGACGATCCGGCGGTGACGTTCCTCTTCGGCCCGTGCAACCAATCCGGTTACACCTTCACGACGAAAACCGGCGATGCCGGCCTGGAAACCGTTTTCACCAGTCGCGATCCCGTGGATGAGGATTCGCCCGGTCAGCGCTGAAAGGGATTGCGGCGCGGCTCGTCGCTCTTCACCTTGATGTCCTTGACCTTGAAACTCGGCTTGCCCGGCGAGACCGTGACCAGCAGGTAGTGATAATAGCCCACCGGCAGCAAATTCCCGCCGCCGCCGCCCGTGATGTAGAACGTGCAGGTGTCCGTTTCGCGTTTTTCGAACAAGTGCTCGTGGCCGCTGAAAACCGCGTCCGCGCCGAATTGGATCAGCATCTGGGCCAACTCCGATTTATCCTGGCCGTATTTGTTGCCCGGATCCATTTTCATGATCTCGGAGCGGTACGGCGGCCGGTGAGTGAAGAAAAAGAGCAGCGGCCGTTTGCCGATTTCGACGTTTTCGGTCCAGGGCCGGGTTTGCAGCCAGGCCGTCTGTTCGTCGCCCAGATCCCAATCGCGATAGCCGTCGGTCTTGGCTTCGCTGTCGAGCAGGATCAGGGAAACCCCCGGCTGCTGGACGACCTGGTAACGCGCCCCGAAACGCTCGGTGAACCCGGCGATCATCGCCGCCGATTCGACGTCGTTGTTGCCGAGGATGGCGTACATCGTCTTGCCGGCGTCGTGCAGCGGCTTGGTCAGCTCGTCGAACTCAGCCCAGCGCTGGGGATTCGTACCCGAGACCAGATCGCCGGCGAAAACCACGAACTTGGCCGGGCTCGCGGCGATCTGCGCGATGATGTCCTTGGTCACCTGTTTGTACGGGCCGTCGCCGGGCGGCTGAATGTCGCCGACCACCGCGAAAACGTATTGGTTCGGATCGGCGCAAGCATTGGAAAAAAACATCGTCCCGAGCAGAACGGCGAGCAGCCAAAAAGTCAGCCGGCATTTCATGGGCGTGCATCCTTTGCGGGCCATTCGGCCAACAGGCGCCGGACCCGCCAGACCATCAGAAAGCCGTTCAGCAGGCGGCCGATCGTCAATTGGCTCTTGCCGTAACGGCGCTCCAAGAAGTCGATGGGGATTTCAATCTGGCGCAGATTCAGCCGGGCGGCCCGGCCGTAAATTTCATGCACGATGCTCGGCCCGGCGGAAATCAGCGTCGCGGGCGCCAGACGTTCCAATGCCTGGCGGGTGTAGGCGCGAAAGCCGCTGTTGGCGTCGCGAATCGGCAGCTGCAGCACGGCCCGGGCGTACAATGCGGAAAAACCGGTCAGCCAGCGCCGATACCACGACCGGCCGACATCACCGCCGCCGGGCACCAGCCGGCTGCCGATTGCCAAATCGGCGCCATTCTCAAGGCTGTTCACCAAGGCGGTGGCGAAGCGCGGCTGATGCGAATAGTCGGCGTCCATTTCCACGATGTACTCGGCACCCAGTTCGAGGGCGCGGACAAAGGCCTCGGCCCCCGCGTAACCCCTTCCTTTGCGTTCCATCCGGCGCAACAGATGAACTCCGGGGTCGCGCGCGGCACATTCCTCGACGATCCGCCACGTGCCGTCCGGGCTGTTGTCGTCGGCGACCAGCACTTCCAGCCCCAGCGCCCGCAGATCCTTGATCAGCGGGCCGATGTTTTCCGCTTCGTTGTAGGTCGGCAACGTGACGATCGTGCGTTTCATTCAACCCGCCAGACGGCGGCGACACGCCGCCTCGACTTCGTCCACGGTGATTTCCTGGATCGAACTCGATTCCTCGTCGACCTGCGACATGATTCCCGGGCCGAACGGCTCGCGGTACAACAATTCACCCCGGCCGCCCAGGTCCACCTCACGCCAAGGCGTGGGCCCGAACAGCGCCACCGTGTCGACCCCCGACGCCAGGGCGACGTGCAACGCCATCGTGTCGCCGGTGACGAGCAGATCGAATTGCGCCACCATGGCCGCGAAATGCCGCAGCGAATTGTCGACGCCCAGGTCGACCGCCCGCGGGCCTAATTCGACCCGCAGCCGGGCATTGCGCTCGATTTCCTCCGGCCCGCCCAGCAGCGCGATCGTGCCGCTCGTGGCGTCGCGCAGCCGCCGGCCGAGTTCGGCGAATTTGTCGGCCGACCACCGTTTGCCCGGAAAGACGTTGCCCGCGCCGGTGTTGAGGCCGATCAACGGCCGTTTCAACGCCCCCAGCCGGGCCAGATGCTCGCGCGCCGCCGCGATTTCCTCGTCGGTAAACTTTAAAACGTACAATTCGCCGGCCGAGCGCAGATCGACCGCCTCGTGAATCAGTTGTTGGTAGCTCTTCGTATTGCGCCGGAATTTGTACAGATCGCTCAGACCCATCCAGAGCATTTCTTCCGCTTCCGGATTGGCCGGATGCAGATTGCCTTCGACGCCCATCTTGAAACCGCGCTTGTCGGCGGCTTGGCACGAAGCCATCAGGCCGATGGCGCGCGGTTCCTTGTCGAGGCAAAGCGCCAAGTCGAAGCGTTCGGTTTGAAGGCGAATCACGGTTTCCAGGTCGACCGTCCAAAGCCGATGAATGTACGGGTTGTGTTCGAGCAACGGTCGGCTCGGCGGATCGACGATCCAGGTCGTGAACAGGTTTTTTTCGCGTTTTTCGGCGAATTGCCGCAAACTCGGCAGCAGGCTGGTGGTGCGCAGCACGTCGCCCATGGCGCCGAGCTTGATGATCAACACGCGCAGGCCCATCGGATGGTAGTGCGCACAATAGACGCACGGCACGTTAAAAACGCACGGTTTTTCCCCGCGATAGTATAGGCAGTCGTAGCGGATTTCGTCGCCGATCCAGCTCATTATTGCGCCCCGTGCGGAAGTGCGTTTTCTTTTTCTAGCAAAAACCCGGCGTTTCGTCCATGAAAAGCTCTTGTCGGACGCCGCGCATTCTCCTAAACTTCCGGCGAACAAAAGGAGCAAGTTGCATGGCGCGCGTCTGTCCCGTTTGCCGGCGGATGACCCCTGACGAAGAAATGCAGTGTACCGTTTGCGGTCAGGCGACGGTGGATCCAAACAAGTGGCGGGAGATGCGTCGAAGCGTCATGGCGATGCAGGAAAACCTGAACGCGCAAAGCGCCGCGATCTCCAAGCGCGAAGTGGAAAAAGCTGCCGATGAACGCCGGATCAACATCGGCCTGGGCGGAATGGCGGCGTTTCTGCTGTTTTTCGTGGTCTTTCTGATTGCCTATCTGTACCTGGCGTGGCGTTGATAACCTTTTATTAATCAACCAGTTGTCCGAACATACTTCATCCGTTCCACTATTGCGTTTCCACAACCGTCAAAATTCAGCCGAAATCGCCGTCAGGCAATCGCGTAACTGTCGGGGATTTGGCGTCACCCGGTCAAAATTACCACTCGGCATTTCAATTTTACCGGGAAGTTTTCACTTTATTCGGCGCGGTCTTAGATCTATTTACCTCAATTCGAGCCGTGGCATTTTTCGCGACCTGTTCGAGAAATCCAGTGTAAGCCATTGATAAATATATATTTTTTGTGACCATGCCCCAGCTTTTACCAACCCGGATCCATGCCGATTCCGTCGGCCGATTCGATTCCCGGATTCTCCCCTTTCTCCTGGCATCCGTTTTGCTAGTTGTCAAAGCGGAGGGGTATTTCCATGGGGTTTGACAAATTTCTCTTTGGTGATCCGACGCTGTCGTTTCTGAAACGCAGCATGGATGTTCAACAGTTTCGCACCGAAGTCATTGCCGGCAACCTGGCCAACGTCGATACGCCGGGCTACAAGTCGATGGACGTCGATTTCGCGCGGGCGCTGGAAGACGCGCGGGGAATGGTTTCGGGCGAATTGAACCTCGAGCGCACCAACGTCCGGCACATCGGCACCAGCGACTCGGAATTTCCAACCGAGGTAAAAGAAGAAGTCGATAAGGGCAGCATCCGCGTCGACGGCAACACCGTCAACCAGGACGAGGAACTGCAAAAGCTGGCCGATTCGCAGATGTACTACACCGCCTCGATCACCGCGATCACCAAGAAGCTGAAGGCGATCTCCGAGGCGATCACTCCCAAGATCTGATCATTCCCGATAGGGTCCGAACAACCGCTCGTATTCCTGAATCGCGTATCGATCGGTCATGCCGGCGATGTAATCGCAGATCGTCCGTTCCAACCCCTGCCGCTCGACCATGGCGCGGTACTGCTCCGGCATGATCGCCGGATGCTCGAGGTAGGCCTTGAACAGGTTTTCCAAAAAGTAGGACGCCTTGAAGAACATCACCTCCAGGCGGTGGTGCTTGTACATGTTTTCGTAGAGGTACTTGTTGAGTTGCAGCCGCTTTTCCTCGATTTCCGGCGACCAGCCGATGAGGATTTTGTTCACCTCGCGAAGTTCGGCCTGGCCGCGGATTTCGTGCTGCGTCAGGTTCTTCTTGGTGTTTTCCACCGCGTCATCGACGAGGCTGCCGATCAATTGGCTGATGACCATCAAGGTTAGTTTCTTGCCGGCGAGGCCCGGGTAACGCCGCAGCACCCGCTCTTTCGATTCGCGCCAGATCGCGACCTTGGCGCAGAGATCCCCTTCGTCGATCAGGCCCGATTTGATCCCGTCGTCCACGTCGTGGTTGTGATAGGCGATGCCGTCGGCGCAGTTGATGACTTGGGCTTCCAGCGTGGGCACCCGATCCGGCTCGTACTCGCGCAGCGATTCGTTGTCGGGGTGATCGTAAAAGGTCGCGTGCTTGATGATGCCTTCGCGGGTTTCCCAACTCAGATTCAATCCGGGGAAGTCGGGGTAACGGTCCTCGAGCAGCGTCACGACGCGCAACCCCTGCACGTTGTGCTCGAAGCCGCCGTGATCCTGCATCAGTCTGGCCAGCAGGCTTTCACCCGCGTGACCGAACGGCGTGTGGCCCAGGTCGTGCGCCAGGGCCAGCGTTTCCACCAATTCGAGATTGAGCCCCAACCGTTTGGCGATGCCGCGGGCGATTTGCGCGACTTCGATGGAGTGCGTCAGGCGGGTGCGGTAGTAGTCGCCCTCGTGATAGATGAAGACCTGGGTTTTGTATTCGAGCCGGCGGAACGCGGCGCAGTGAATGACGCGGTCGCGGTCGCGTTCGTAGGCCGGACGATCGTCCTTGAATGTTTCTGGATATTGCCGGCCGCGGCTGGTTTCGCTTCGGGCGGCGTATGGCGCCAGAATATACCGATCCATAGGCGGGAACCTCTTGCCAATCAATGGATGGAAATGAAACCACCGCCGCGCCCAACCAGAAGCTGAACGCGGCGGCCTCGGAAGGACCGTGATCCTTCCCCCCAAGTAAGCGAGGGAATTTTAAACGTCTTTGCCCTGCTTTGACAAGCTAAATATTGCATCGAGCCGTTCAATCATCCGGGCCTTATGTGTACCGCCCCAGTATAGCCGCTGGCAGCGCGGACATTGCCGGTACTGTTCCTGGTGAGCAAAAACATAGGGCGGAACCAAGCCTCTGACCTCTTCACGGGCACGATTGAGCAGTCGTTCATTGCAAAGGCTGCAAATTGTAAAAACCCTTTCATTATCAATAGATAAATTCAGTTTCGTCAGCACATACTTGAGCTGATCCACAGACCGGTCCGCCTCGATGAACAGGCACTCATCCGGTTCGCAACACGCCGCCAATCGGGTGTTTTTCGTTAAAATGAGCCGGTGTTCATTACGGGCCTGCTTGAGGACTTCTGCCGGCTTCGGGCTGTCGTTGTAGGCGCAGTCAAACCCCGTCAGCCGCAGCCACTTGGCAAGCTGCCCCACGGTGCGATCAGCCAGAAAAAAGATATCATCCATGGTGATTGAAATGATAGATCAATCGCTGATTAAAGCAAAGTAAACAGCCAGGACAATTTGTTCCTTGCGGGAAAACCTCGGCTGTTGCATTCTGGCGACCATGAAAAATCGCCTGTCGATTGCTGTATTAATCGCGGCTGTTCTGCGCCTTTACGATTTGGGCGGGCAGAGTTACTGGACCGACGAGGCGATTTCCCTGGAGGTGGCGCACTGGTCGTGGCGCACCCTCTTTGCGTATTTTCAGGCCGATCCGCATCCGCCGTTGTTCTATCTGTTGGTTCGCGGGCTGGTTTTTCTTGGGTTTTACGGCGAGACTTCGCTACGCCTGCTTTCCGCGCTGGCGGGTATCGGCACGGTTTGGGCGATCGAGACGTACTTATCGCGTCGATTTGGCGAGCAAGTGGCCTGGTTCGGTGCGTTGTTGGTAGCCCTCAACCCGCTGTCGATCTGGATTTCGCAAGAGCTGCGCGGGATGGCGTTGGCCGGATTTTTCCTTTCGTTGGGCTTGCTTGCCGGTCAACTCTTCAAGCAATCCCCTCGCCGCCGTTGGCTGTGGCTGGCGATTTTCGCTTTTATCGCCGCATTTTACACGCATTACTTCGCCCTGTTCATCATTCCGGTTCTCCTCCTTGGCGATCACCCGGCTCGTCGCACGGCCGTGATATCATCGCTGATTTTTTCCCCTTGGCTGTTTTTCATTTTACGGCAATGGCAAAGCGCCCGCGCGTATCGACCGTCCGTACCACTCTGGCGACAACTCGCCGAGACGGTTTTATATACGAATGCCGGACATTTCCCATGGCGCTGGCCGACGTGGTGCGGCACACTTGAGCATTTGTTCATCGATCATTTCTTTCTCTACCTGGCCTGCGGATTGCTACTGAGCCTACCGTTGGCAATACTGGTACTGTTCGGCGTCCGGCACGATAAACGACTCCTGGCGGCCTTCTTCTTCCCACTGTTTTTCTCTTTATTTTTGGCTCGGTTGGCGCCCATATTTCAAGTCAAATACCTTGCGATGTATCTGCCCTTTTTGTTGGCGACCGCCGGGATCGGCACAGTCATATTGAGCAAGCGTTCACGAATCGGGGCAACGCTTTTATTCGTGTTTATCGTAGCAAATTCGCTGCTGAACCTAGCCGATCATTACGAAAATCCGCTGTACCGCAAACCGCCATGGAGGGATGTTTTGCCTTTGCTGACTGCATCACTGACCGCGCAGGATCGCGTCGTTTTATACAGCGCGCAGGACGCAAAAGATTTTAGACATTACTTTAATTATAATGCTCCATCTATATATATTATAAATGATTTTAATCAGTTGAAAAATGGCGAATTTGTCGGCGATGGCATCGCCCGTCTATTTCCGGAGCAAACGCTCATTCGAAAAATCATTGTGATCGATCTCAACGGCGAGCTTTACCTGGAATTGCGGACCGCCTTGCTGAGCGAACTTACCAGACAGCGCGGCGAACCGCTGATCACCGAAATTCAACCGGCCATGGGAATTCGCTGGCTTGAGTTCAGTCCGCCGAAGCTTACTCGGCCTTGCCCTTCTTCGGACGGCTCCTGAACAGCATCCGAATCGGCGTCCCTTCGAAAGGAGCGAATTCGCGCACCCGATTGAGGAGGTAGCGTCGATACGCGAAATGGATGCTTCCCGGTTGATTGGTAAAGACGATGAACGTCGGTGGGCGGATGCTCACCTGGGTCATGTAATAGAAATTGACCGAGCGATTGTGGGTCATCGGCGCGGCGTGATGCGCGACCGCCATTTCCAGGCAACGGTTCAGCGGCCCGGTCGTCAGGCGGCGCAGCTGATTTTCGCGGACGATCGAGACGGCGCGAAACAACTCATCGAACCCCTCGCCCGTCTTCGCCGACGAAAAGATAATCGGCACCCATTCCAGGCCGACCATGCGCCGGCCGAGGTCGCTCTTGATCCGTTCGCGCCAACCCTTGTCGCCTTGCACCAGGTCGATTTTATTGATCACCAGAATGATGCCGCGCCCGCGTTCCTCGGCATAGGAAAAAATGCGGAGCGTCTGGTCGGTCAGCGGGCGGTCGGCTTCGTGCATGATGATGGCGATGTCGGTGTCGTCGAGCGCCTGCAGCGCTTTGATGGCCGTCAGTTTTTCGACCCCATATTCGACCTTCGACTTGCGGCGCAAGCCGGCGGTGTCGATCAATTCGTACTCCTGCCCGTCCAACTGAAACGGCACGCGGATCGCGTCGCGCGTCGTGCCCGGCAACTCGCTGACGATCAGGCGCTTTTCGCCGAGAATGCGGTTGATCGCCGACGATTTGCCGGCGTTGGGCACGCCGACGAAGGCGACGCGGGTCGGCCGCGCCTCGTCCTCGCGATCCTCCTCCGCGCGTTCCTCGGTCGGAAAATCGCGCGTCACTTCGACGAACAACGCATGAACGCCGACCTTTTCGCGGGCGCTGATCGAGTACAGTTTTTCCACCCCCAGCCGAAAGAAATCGTAGGTCAGTTCTTCCAGGTGGCCGCTGTCGACCTTGTTCACCACCCAATAAACCGGCTTGGCGACCTTGCGCAGGCGGTTGGTGATGTCCTCGTCCTCGGGCGTCAGCCCTTCGCGACCGTCGAGCAGAAAAATGATCGCGTCGGCCGAGTCGATGGCCAGATCGACCTGCTGGTTGACCTCGGCGGTCAGTTCGTCGGTGTGGATCGTGCTCAGGCCCCCGGTGTCGACCAGGGTGAAGCGCTTCTTTTCGAACCGGATATCGGCGTAATTCAAATCGCGGGTGACGCCGGGGATCGCCTGCACCAGGGCGCGATCCTTGCCGGCCAGCCGGTTGAACAGCGTGGATTTGCCGACGTTGGGCCGGCCGACGATGGCGACGAGCGGCTGAGTCATCCGGAATATCCCATCTCGCGCAGGGCGCTTTCGGAACGCGTCCAGTCTTTCTTCACCCGGACCCGCAGTTCGAGAAAGATTTGCTTGCCGAGGAACGATTCGATCTTGGCCCGGGCGGCGGTGCCGATGCTTTTGAGCATCTCGCCGCCTTTGCCGATGACGATGCCCTTCTGACCGTCGCGTTCGAGGATGATGCTCGCGCCGATGTGCAACAGCTTGCCCTCGTCGTTGTATTCCTCGACGAGCACGGCGGAGCTGTAAGGTATTTCCTGGCGGGTTTTCAAAAAGACCTGTTCGCGGATCATTTCACCGATCAGGAACCGCTCGCTGGCGTCGGTGAGCTGGTCGGGCGGGTAATACAGCGGCCCTTCCGGCAGCATCTTCACCGCTTCGGCGAAAATGCGTTCGACCCCGTCGCGTTTCAACGCGCTGACCGGCACGATGGCCGCGAAACCGAACCGCTCGTGATACGACTCGATGAGCGGCAGCAGGTCGATTTTACGGACCTTGTCGACCTTGTTGATGGCCAGGATGACCGGCCGGCCCATCTGGCGCAGGCGTTCGAGCAATTCGATTTCCGCCTGTTTCGGCTCGCCGGCCTCGACCACCAGGATCACCACGTCGGCGTCGCCCATGGCGCGGCGCACCTCGCGGTTGAGAAAGGCGTTCAAGCCGCGCTCGGCGTCGACCATCCCCGGCGTGTCCAGAAAGATGATCTGGAATTCGGTCGTCGTGTGGATGCCGAGAATCCGATTGCGCGTGGTCTGCGGCTTGGGCGAAACGATGGCCAGTTCCTCGCCGAGCAGCGCGTTGAGCAGCGTGCTCTTGCCGACGTTGGGCCGCCCGAGAATCAGGGCATAACCGGATTTGAAGTTCGGTCCGGGAGTAAACGCGGCCTTTTTCATTCTTCGGCGTCCTTTTCCGCCATCCCCTCGGGGACGAGCCTTTCGTACGCGACCTTGGCCGCCTGCTGTTCCGCTTCTTTCTTGCTTTTACCGGTTCCGGTGCCGTAGGGCGCGCGGCCGATGGAAACCTCGACGACAAACCGCTTGTCGTGGTCCGGCCCGGTGGTCTCGAGAATGCGGTAGGTGGGCGTGGCCGCCAGTTGCGCCTGGGAGGCTTCCTGCAGCCGGGTCTTGTAATCGGTAAAGAGGATCCGCTCGTCGGCGCCGGCGAACAACAGATCGAAGTACCGTTCGATGAACGAACCCGCCGCGCCCAGACCGCCGTCGAGGTAGATCGCGCCGATCACCGCCTCGAAAACATCGGCGAGAATGGTTTCCTTTTCGCGGCCGCCGGTTTTTTCCTCGCCGCGGCTCATTTGCACGAATTCGCCCATGCCGAGGCGCCGCGCGATGGTCGCCAGCGTATGACGGTTGACGGCGCTGGCCCGCAAACGGGACAGTTCGCCTTCCTTGTGTTCCGGGAAACGGTCGAGCAGCATGTGCGAGACGATCAGTTCGAGCACGGCGTCGCCGAGGAATTCGAGGCGCTCGTAATCCTCGCTGTGCCCGGCTTCATTGGCGAAGCTCGAGTGCGTGATCGCCCGCTGCAACAGCGTGGGATCGTTGAATTCGTGGCCGATGGCCCTGAGCAGTTCCTCGAACTCCGGCTTTTCCACCTTGGGCTCCTCGTTTTTCCCGCTGAATCGGTACCAACAAGCGACGCCGCTGTCAACGCGGTCTTGTCATTTTAGCCGAATCCGTTAGAGTGTGCCCACCCCAACGGAGGTTGACCATGCGGTTGGATCGGATGGCTTTTTCGCTGCTCGCGGTGGTGTTGCTGCTCGGCCTCGCGGCTTGCGCCGGGACCGGCGACGAAAAGGATTTCCTGCGCGCCCCGGAACTGCTCAGCCTCGAAATGGCCCCCAATCCGGTCGACGCCGGCGAGGACACCACTTTCATCGTGACCTGGGAAGACCAGGAAGGCGACATGGCCCACCCGACCGTCAACCTGAAAATCGAAAACGAGGATGACGAGACGCTGCTGGTTCCCGTCACGGACGTTGTCGTCGACGGCACCGAAACCGCCGGATCGCTGTTGTTCGTGATCGCGCCGCGCGTCGAATACCAGGGCAAATGCATCGTCACCGTCACCGACGACTCGGGCAACACCAGCGAGGAAATCGAGGAATATCTTTACGTCAACCCGCTGCCGGGCACGGCGGAGTAAGCCGCCCGTTTTTATTCATCTTCGTTCAACAACCGCAGCCACCGTCATCTTCCGCCGCGTCCTTGTCGTCAGCCGCCGACTGATCGTCGTCGTCGTCCGATTCGTCGTCATCCGCGTCCTGACCGGTCGCATCGTCGTCCGCCGCGAGGGGCTGATGCTCGGGATAGGCGTGCAAAACGATCTGCCCACCGACGGACACCGCGAGCAGGTGCGGTTCGCCGTCGGCTTCCCGGAGCGCGGTCAGTCGCGTGCCCCGCAATTCGCGCGGCAATCCGCGGCGCGACCAGCCGCCGTCGCCGCGGCTGAACAGATACGCGCCGCCGTCCGTGGTGGCGGCGACCTGCGGCGCATCATCGGGCGCAATCCAGAGGGCGACGGAATCGACGTTTTCCATCGCAATCCGCCCGATCGTATCACCGCTGACTAGTTCACGGTCGTTGAATTCCAGAAAATACAATTCATCGTAGTCGGCGACAACGGCCGCGAAATTCCCGCTCGACAGCGCCGCGGCGGCAACCGGCCCCGCGGCGTTTCGGATCAACGGTGGCAAAGCGATTACCTGACGAGCGGTGCCGGCCCAATTGAACGACGATTCGTCGCCGCCGTACCAATGGCCGATATAGCCGAAGCGATTATTGCCGAGATGGGTCAGGGACAACTGACTTTCGGTGTCGCTGCCGCCGCCGCGTTCGATCCGCAGGACCGAATCCGTATCTTTTCCCTTGGCGCCGTCCAGCAGGCGAACATGCAACAGTTCGTAGACATCGTAAGGTCCCAACGGCCATAGGGGATTCTGGGGGATTTCACAATGCTGCTCGACCGAAACGGCAACCGCACCGTTCTCCCCGGCGACTAGTCGCGTCAGGGAAGGCGTGAAAACACAGAGGTACAGAAACCAGGGGAGATCCGACGTTTGCAATTCAAGGTGATCGTTTTGCCAGGCGTAAATATCGATTTCGTATTCCTGGGGAAAAGAAAACCAGAACCGGCCGTCGGTCGCAAACGTGATCGCGAAGTTTTCCGGATAATACATCTGCGCCGGGATTTGAGCGGTGTAGAGCGGTTCCAGGCCCGCCTCGCCGATCCGCTCGACCAGCAGGTTCCAGGGGGATTCGTTCTCATCGCGGATGCGCGCCATGACCGGCACGCCGTCGGGCGCCGACGCAAAACCGTAAAGATTGGGCAGAATGCGCCGCTCGATCGCCGCCGGTTCGCCGTCCGGCTCGCACCGGAATTCGACCGCCAGATCATGCCAGTCGGATGCCTCGCCGGCATTTTTCACGAAACAGGTGGACGGGCCGCCTTCGGTGAAGGCATCGACCGATTCCCCGCCGGTCGCGAGCACGGTCCGCGTCCAGTCCGCGCCCGTATAGAGGACCGATTCATCCCCTTCGCGGACCAGCAACAACGGTTCGCCGCCCGGTCCGGCGCCCATTTGGCGGAACTCGGCATCGGGAAAAGCTTGCGAAACGGCCCATTCGCCTTGCCGGTAGGCCAGGATTTGAAGCGGTCCGGTGGTCTGGCCGTAGTCGTAATTTTCGGCGATCGCCATGATCGGCCGGCCTTCATCGTCGGGGACCAATCCGTATAACTGCAGCGAGTAGGCCGTGGAATTCGGCGAACACCAGAAATCCTCACCGGCCCAACCGGTGCTTTCGCGCGTGTACCGAGTCAGGCAGGGAGCGGTCAGGATACTGACGGATTTGGGGCGAATGACCTGCCGGCGCGCCCCCGGGTTCAATAACAGCGAGGCGCCGCTACCCGTGAAGGAAGCGATTTCCTCGACCGACCAGGCTCCCGACACTCGGCGCATTTCAGTCAGGCGCGAGCTGTCCCAATCGGTCCGCCTGAGCAGCAAGGTCGGTACGCCCTCGGCATCGGCCCGCCAATCCAGCAGATAGATGATCGGCCGATTCGGATCGACCGGCAATTTTTCCGGCGCGGACCAACCCTGGGAATCATGAGTCGCGTAAAACAGATCAAAGTTCCCGCTACAAATGAAAATTCCGTGAATCAAGCCGGCGGCATCACTGGTCAAGGCCATTTCGCGGTTGTCGGCGCAGTCGATCGGCGGCGGCTCCTCGATCACCTGGCCGCCGTCGAACGCGAAGGAATACAAGCGGTCGCCGGAGGCGCAGGCTTGAACGTCGCCGGCCGCATCGCGCGCCGCCTGCCGGGCGGTGACGGCGTTGAAATCCAAGCCGTACAGCACGGTTTGAACGCGCCAGGTATCACCGGCCTGAAGTAAAACGGGAACGAGAATCAACGCGAACAATGAAATGAAGAGAATTTTCGATCGCGGCATGACGTCCTCCGAAAACGGATCGCCGATCGATAACGAAAGAAGAGTATCCCATTATTTTGACGATGACAATTCGCCCAGCAGATGCGGATGCTCATCATCCGCGACCACGCGAACGATGCGTAGCGGGCATTCGTTACCCGACTCCAACCGGGCCGCCGCCCGTACGGGCAGGTAATTGCGGCTGAGACCCTCGCTTTCATCGGCGCCGCTCGTTTCGATCAATACGTCCAAGGTCAAGCCGATTTGAGCCTCCAGATGCGCGCGGCGATGCGGACCCACGATTTCACGGATTCGCGCGGCGCGATCGTGGATTACCTGGCGGCTCACCTTTCCCGGCATGGCCGAGGCCGGTGTACCGGGCCGGTCCGAATACGGGAAAATATGCCAGTGTGGCAGGCGCAGGCGTTCCAACGTTTGCCGGGTTTCGGCGAAAGCCGCGTCATCCTCGCCGGGAAAGCCGACGATCAGGTCGGCGCCGAGGGTGATGTTCGGCACGCTGTCGCGCAGCCGCCGGATCAATGCCTCGTAAGCGGCGAGCGTGTAAGGCCGGTTCATCCGTCGCAAAACGGATTCGGAACCGCTCTGCAACGGGATGTGCAGATGCCGGCAGAACCGTTCGTTCGTCGCCATCAGGTCGATCAATTCCGGCGTGACCTCGTTCGGTTCGAGCGACGAAATCCGCAGCCGCGGCAAATCGGTTTCGGCCAGAATCCGGCGGCAAAGTTCGGCCAGCCCCCGTCCGTCAGGCGCGTCCTCGCCGTAGCATCCCAGGTGGATGCCGGTAAGCACGACCTCCCGATGGCCCAGCACGACCAGACCGCGCACCGCGTAAAGCGCGGTTTCCGGCGCCACGCTCCGCGAATGGCCGCGAACTCGCGGCACGATGCAATAGGTGCATCGCCCCGGGCAGCCGTCCTGCACCTTGAGAAACGCGCGCGTCCGTTGCTGCAGCTCGAACGCCCCGCCCGCCTGAATGCGGTCGGCCGGCGCGATATCGTCCACCACGCGTCGACGGTCGCCGAGCCGCAGGGCGGCGAGCAGCGAAAGCAGCCGGTCTTTTTCCAGGTTGCCGGTCACCAGATCCGCCTCGGCGAAGGCGGTTTCTGGATGGTCGGCGGTCATCGGGCTGCAGCCGGTGACAACGACCAGCGACGCCGGATTCGAACGGCGGGCGCGTTTCACCAATTGCCGCGACTGGCGGTCGGCGCGGGCCGTCACACTACAGGTGTTGACAATGCAGACATCGGCGGGGCCCGGCCACGCGACGAGGTCATAACCAGCCGCGGCGAATGCGTCGGTCAGATAAGCCGTATCGACCTGATTGACCTTGCAGCCCAAGGTGGCAAAGCAGATCGTCGGCATGAACTACTCGCTTTCCGCCAGGAATTTTTCCAGTTCGGCGCGCGTCGGCAAGGCGCTGCGGCCGCCCAGGGCGCGGCAGTTCAGCGCCGCCACGGCCGCCGAGAGGCGCAGGATTTCCTCGACCGGCCGGTTCCACAACAGCCCGGCGACGAAGCCGCCGTGCCAGGCGTCGCCGGCCCCCGTCGTATCGACGACGCGCACCGGAAAAGCCGGCGTGCGCACGACCACGTCGTCGATCAAGGCCAGTGAGCCGCGCGCCCCCAGCGTCATCGCGACCAGCGGCGCCCGATGGCGATCGCGCAGGCGCCGCAGCGCCGTTTCCTCGTCGGTCTCGCCGGTATAGGCGGCGGGAAAATGCGAGTCGCACAGCAGGTAATCGACGCTATCGAGCAATTCGGGGATGCCCGGTTGGTTTTTGCCGATATCGATCAGCACGGGGATACCCGCCGCCCGCGCCGCTTGTGCCATTTCCAATGAGGCGGCCGGATCATGCCCGTCCAGCAAAAGCGCGCCGCCTTGTCGGACCGCGTCGACGGCGATCTCGCCCGGCTCGATTTGCAGGCCGGGTTCGCGCAAAAAGCTGATCGCCCGCGTGGCGCGCCGCGGATCGGCCCAGATCACGGCCACCTGATTTTGCGTGCCGGGCGCCCGCCGGCAGGCCGCGACCTCGACCCCTTCCGACTCCAAACTGGCGCGCGCAAAATCGCCCTCGGGCGTGTCGCCGAACTTGCCGAGATAACGCACCCGAAAACCCAAGCGCGCCAGGGCCACCGCCGCGGTCGCCGCTTGCCCGCCCCCTTGCCGTAAAAAAGCCCGCATCGGCGATTTGCCGTCCGGCTCCGGGTAGGCGTCGAGCAGGCAAAGAAAATCGCACGAGTTGTAGCCGAAGGTCACGGCGGCGAAGGGTTGATCGGCTTTGGCGGAAACCGGAGCCTTCACGCCGGCGCGCTCCCGTAGGTGCGCAACGGCGGGCGCGGCCGTTCGCGGCGCAGTTCGACGGCCTCGTTGGCGCATTGCCGCGCGCAAAGGCCGCAGCCGAAGCAGCGTTCGCGATCGACGCTCGCCTTGCCGTCGACGAGCGCGCGCGCCTCCCAGGGGCAGACGGCCAGGCACTCGCCGCAGCCGCGGCAGTTTTCCGGGCGCAGATAGGCCACGTGCTCGCCGCGCACCAGCGGAAAACCTTCCTGGCCGTAAACACGATTGAGCAGAAACGGCACACAGCCGTCGGTGCAGCAGTTGCAGACGACGTACTCGTTCATCCCGTCGCCGTGCGGGCAATGCACGAACACCATGTGAAAGAGGCCCTGCGCGGCGAAGGAGCGGATCAGGCGTTCGGCCTCCGGGCGGTCGATCACGCGGTATTCATCCGGAAACGCCCGGCTGAAAGCCTCGGTGCCGGTGCGGATCACCAGGTCGGTTTCCAGGGTGTGCCCGCAGCGGCCGTGGGCCGTCCGGCAGCGGCAGGGGCCGATGGCGATGGCGCTGTCTTGCCGCTCCAGCAGCCCGAGGACATCGGCGGTGATCATCGGATGGGCGGTGTCGATGTGGCGGCTGATCGGGCGCAGCACCAGGTGTTGCAGCGCGCGGCGCGTCGCCGGATTGCGGGCCAGGCCGCGCCAGTCGCCGACCGTGCCGCGATACCCCAGTTTCAGAAACGGGATCTCGATGTGCCGCGCGAAGAGGTACAGCAAGTGCCGCCGCAAATGGCTCGATTCGGCATGCAGCAAGTGCCCGGCCAGGAAAAACCAGACCGGGTCATGCCAGGGGTTCATGATTTTTTAGAAACGGAAAGAGGCGGTCAGACCCGAGTAAATGTAATTCGCGCTGGCTTCGAAGCGCGGATAGGCCACGTTCGTCTTCGGGTCGTCCTCTTGCATGTTGCCGGCGCTCTTGGTGACGTAGTAATCGGTCATGATGTGGTCCTGCACCGCCAGGTCGATCGAGAAGCGGTCGCCGCTCCAGCCGCCGAAATTGGTGCCGACGCCGAACGAGATCACGTGAGTCGACGAATCGATGATCGTCGTGGTGCCGTCCTGCTTGGGCACGGGCGACGGCTCGAAGGCGTAGCCGACGCGGAACGCCAGGTGCTTGTTGACCCGCGGCTCGACCGCGAAACGCGTCACGAAGATGTCGCTGAAATCGGGGTCTTCGCGATACAGCAGATGCGGCCGGTTGTAGGCGATGTGGTGCTCGTTCATGTTGGAGAAGTCGAGCCGGATGCGCGGGGTCGGCGCGTTGTAGGCCGACCAGCCGACGTAACTCATTTCCGCGGTCAGGGTGACGTGCTCGTCGGGCTCGCCGACGATGCCCAGGGTGATGCGCCGCGGAATGAAGTTGTACCACGCCTCGGTTTCAACCTCGACGTAGCCGTTGGGATCCTCGGGCACGAGCTGTTCGCGCGTGGTTTTGTGATAGTAGCTGTAGCTCTGGCCCTGGTAGGTCAGCGCAAAGCGCAGGAATTCGTGGCTCCGGGCGTAGAAACCGATGATCGGCGAAGCCTGGCCATTGAGTTGGCTCTTGCCCATCGTCTTGACGGTGTAGTCGCCTTCGGCCGTCGGCACGTCGCTATACATGGTGCCGAACGGATCCATCGTGAAGCGGACGCCGGCGCCCAGGCCGAAGTTCGGCGCGAGTTGCACGGCCATCGACGGGATCATCGTCAGGCCGAAGATGCCGGTGTCATAGTCGAGAAAATAGGGCCGATCCGGGCTTAAGATCTTCCGCCGCGCCGAACCGTCGATCGGCACCTGCATCGCAAAACCGAAATAGACGCGGTCGTAGATGCCGCCGGAAACGCCGGCCGACAACCACTGCCCCGCCTCGGGACTGCGCGCTCTCTGCACGTCCTCGGGGTCGGTCGCATCGCCGCCGCCCTTGGTCTGGATATCCAGCGATAACGCCGGCACGGAGAAGGAATAACCCGCCATCGCGCGAATGTTGCGCGATTCGATCAGCGCGCCCGGATTGTAGAAAGCCGCCTCCGGGCCGTCGGCCAGCGCGGTATACGCGTTTGCCAACGAAGTAGCGCGACCGGTCAAACCGAACAAGTCCAGTTGGTTGGCGAACGCCAAGGTCGGCACCAACAACAGGAAAACAAACACCAGCGGATAAACGACCGTTCTGGGCATTATCGACTCCTACCTATCTCCTGGATATTGCAAGCAGGCGGATAATATCATTCACTTTTCCGTCTGTAAAGAAAGCATCTGCGCATGGACAACCCGGTTCCGCCCCCCCTGTTTGGCGGCATAAAGCGCTTTGTCCGCCAGGTCGATCAGGGCCGCTTTATCCCGAGCGTCGGTCGGATAGGTGGCGATGCCCATGCTCACGGTGACCCCAAGCGGCTGCCCGGCGAAATCGATCCGGGCCTTTTCCACCTCGCGCCGCACCCGGTCGGCGAACTTCACGGCGTTGGCGTGATCCGAATTCAACAGCACCAGCGCGAATTCTTCTCCGCCGTAGCGGGCGGCCAGGTCGTTTTTCCGGACGTTTCCGCGAAAGATCCGCGCGACTGTTTTCAAAACTTGATCGCCCAGGGGATGCCCGTATTTATCATTGAATTTTTTAAAATTATCAATATCGCACATCACCAGGCTGATCGGGATCGGCATGCGCAGGGCGCGGTGCAGTTCGTGATCGAGCCATTCTTGAAAGTACCGGTGGTTGTGGCATTCGGTCAGTCCGTCGCGGGCGGCCATCTGTTCCATCTTGGCGTGAACCCGGGCGTTTTCCAGGCTGACGGCGGCCTGCACGGCCAGCACTTCCAGAATTTTAATTTCGTAGTGGGTGAACGCGCTCGCTTCCTTGGCGCCGAAAATCAACAAACCCGTGACGAAGTTCTGGCGGATCAACGGCAGGCAAAGCAGGCTGCCGACGTCCTTGAGCGCCAGTTCGTCGCTGAACACCGGGCGGCGGCGATCGGCCTGCTGTTGCCGGTCGCGTAGATTCGGATAATGCAGGTATGTCTTGGAGCCGATCACCCAGCCGACGAGGCTTTCGTTGAGCGAAAAACGCGCGTCCAGCCATTGTTCCGCCGGCAATCCCGCCACGGCTTCGATCGCGCCCTGCTGATTTTCGTGATCGACCTTCACCAACGCGCCGAAATCGTAGGCCACGATATCCTGCACCGATTCGAGAATCACGCGGCTGACCGTGTCCAGGTCGATCGACGAACCGAGCTGCTTGATCAAATCGTAAAAGGCCGCGAACTCCGAACGCTCCGCCGAAACGTCGCGGTACAGCCGCTCGCGGCTCAACGCGGAAACGACCTGCCGCGCCATCATCATCACGAAGCGCTCTTCCTCGCGGGCGAAATGGCCCTCGTACTGGCTGTCGGCCGCGAGCACGCCGACGATGCGGTTGTTCTCGATCAACGGCGAAGCCAACACCGACCGCGGTTCCAGTCCCCACGGCCGATGCGATTCGGCGCGCGTCGATTTGATCCGGTCCACGCGCAAGGTGCCGCCCTTCTCCAGAATTTCCGCCAGGATCGTGCGGCCGAGGTCGGCCCGCCAATACTTCTCGGGCGGTTTTTCATTCGATTCCACGGCGTGCACGACCAGCGACTCCTGATCCGGTCCGATCAAGGCGATCACGCAGGTGTGCGCCTGCAAGGCGCGCTTGGTGATTTCGGCCAATTCGGTCAATACCTTGTCGATTTGCAGCAGCGCGCTGACATCGGCGCGGGCGGTACTGTCGCGGCTGAGCACCACCAGGCCGGCGCGACGCTCGCGCGAAAGGTGTTCGGCTTCATTCGTCAGTCGTGAAAGTTGATCCTGCGCCTTCTTGGCCCGGGCGCGCGGAATCTTGATGAACAAGGCGATCGTGAAATTGAAAATCATGGTGAAGCCGAGCGCGGCGAAAAACTGGTACCACCGCGGCAGCAGGATTCCGTGCCAGAAGGCGTGCAGCGTCAACGTCGCCAAAATGGCGAAGGCCAGCAGGATGCTGCTGGCAAAGCCGAGGTAATAAACCATCAGCGCGGCGCCGAGGTAGAAAATCGGGAAAATCGGGCTGTCGATGCCGCCGGTGAGTTGCAGAACGATGGCGATCCCGACCTGGCACAGAAAGCCCAGTTCCAGCTTGCCGACGGTTACGTCGTCCGCGGGTTCGGCCAGCGCCAATACGGCGATCCGCCACGCCAGCAGGAAAATAAAAAAGCCGAACAAGGCGATATGGCCGGGCGTGGGGCCGTGAACGATCACGCTCTCGTAGGAAAACATTCCCAGGGTGACCAACCCGAGGTAGATCACGCCGATGATCGCGGTATAAAACTTGGCTAGCTGATTCAGAAAACGGAGGAAAAAGGGGCCCACTTAGGGCTCTCCCGCCGCGGTTTTCGGCAGGAGAAAGACTTTCTCGTCTTCCCGCACGAATTTCAATTGTTCGCGGATTTCTTTTTCGATCGTCGCGGGATCGGAATTCAACTGATTGATTTTTTCGCGGTAATCGGCTTGCTGAAGCTGCAATTGCTGGATGCGGGTTTCCATTTTTGCTTTTTCCTGCTTGACTTTATAAAGGTGAAGCAGGCCGTTGTCGCCGGCGAGCAAAACGAAGCCGCCGAAGGCAAAAAGAATCGCGATTGCAATCGTCAGCCAACGCCTCATGAGGCCGCGCCCAAAGTAATTTATGAATTTGTTACACCAATCTTGCCGAATATTCAAGCATTTTTTATAAAGATGCATGTTCCGTCCGGATTCACTTCGATGGGAAGCCGAAGCGCGGGAAAAAGGCCCGCCGATAAGAAAGACTTGTCTTTTTTCGCCGGTTGGACGCAAGATGAGGGCTAGTATTTTTCATCTCGACACCGAACAAAAACGTGATCGTCTGAAGAGGTCCGGTCGATGGATTTGGCAGCCGCGGAAGTCCGTGTGGCGGAACTGCGCGCGACGATTCGCCATCACAACCGCCTGTATTACGAACAAAATCGTCCCGAAATCACTGACGACCAGTACGACGCCCTGCTGCGAGAACTAGCCGAACTGGAAACGGCTTATCCCGAACTGGTGACCGCCGACAGCCCGACGCAAACCGTCGGCTACAAGCCCGCCGAGAAATTCGCCAAAGTCGAACATCTGGCGCCGATGCTCAGCCTCGGCAACGCGATGAACGAGGCGGAAATGCGCGAATGGGAAGGCCGCTTGTATCGCGCCGGCGCCCTGCCCGAGCAGTCGCCCATCGAATACGTCTGCGAACACAAGCTCGACGGCCTGAGCATCGAACTCGTCTACCGGCACGGCAAACTGATCCGCGCCGGCACCCGCGGCGACGGCTTGATCGGCGAGGACGTGACCGCCAACGTCCGCACCATTCGCGAAATCCCCAAGTCGATTCCCGCCGCGAGCATCCATGCCGATCTGCTCAGCGTGCGCGGCGAGATTTTCATGAAAAAAACCGACTTCGCCCGCCTGAACGAACGGCAGGAGGAAGACGGCCTGAAGACCTTCGCCAATCCGCGCAACGCCGCCGCCGGCAGCCTGCGCCAACTGGATCCGGCCGTCACCGCGGCGCGGCCGCTGTCGGCCTTTTTCTACGCGGTGGACGACCCGGAGAAGCTGGCTGTTTCGACGCACGAGGCGGTGCTGGAAAGCCTCGCCGCGCTCGGGCTGCCGGTCAACGCGGACCGCCGCCGCTGCCGGGGCATCGAGGAGGCGATCGCGTTTTATCGCGAGATGATCGCGCGCCGCCACCAGTTGGCCTACGACATCGACGGCGTCGTCGTGAAGGTCGACGATCTGCGATTGCAAGAATCGCTCGGCGCGGTCAGCCGCAGCCCGCGGTGGGCCGTCGCCGCCAAGTTCCCCGCCGAACAGGCGGAGACGACCGTGCTGGATATCGAAATCCAGGTTGGCCGCACCGGCGCGCTGACCCCGGTGGCGAAACTCCAACCGGTCCGCGTCGGCGGTGTCACGGTATCCAACGCCAGCCTGCACAATCAGGATGAGATCGACCGGTTGGACGTGCGCCTCGGCGACGTGGTCCTGATTCAACGGGCCGGCGACGTGATCCCCGAAGTGGTCCAAGTGCTGAAGGAACGCCGCGACCCGATCGGCCACGGGCCGTTTACGATCCGCGCCAAGGTGCGCGACTGTTGTCCGGTGTGCGGCGGCGCGATCGGCCGGAATCCCGACGAAGTGGCCTGGCGCTGCTTCAATGTCTCCTGCCCCGCCAAATTGGTCGAAGGCATCAAGCATTTCGTTTCCAAGGGCGCGCTGAACATCGACGGCATCGGCGACAAGCTGGTCCGCCAACTCGTGGAAAAGGGCCTCGTCAAGGAACCGGCCGACCTCTTCCGGCTGACGCGGGACGATTGGGCGGGTTTGGAGCGGATGGGCGAAAAAAGCGCGCAAAACATCGTCGATGCCATCGAGCGCGGCAAAACCGTCAAGCTGGACCGGTTTCTTTACTCGCTCGGCATCCGTCACGTCGGCGAAGTGACCGCGCGCGCCCTGGCCGACGCCTTCGGATCGCTGCCGGCCGTTCGCGCGGCCGCCTTGGACGCGTTGGCCGCCGTCGAGGACATCGGCCCGATCGTCGCTGCATCGATACAGGCTTATTTCCAAGACCCGGAAAAATCGCGGTGGATCGACAACCTCCTGGCGGCGGGGGTCGCGCCGGCGTGGGAACAACGGCGGGTCGACGCCGCTTCCCCCTTCGCCGGTAAAACGGTGGTCCTGACCGGCGCCCTCGCCGGCTACAGCCGTGAAGCCGCCAAAGCGCTGATTTTGGAGCGGGGCGGCAAAGTGGCCGGGTCGGTCAGTAAAAAGACCGACTGGGTGGTTGCAGGCGCCGACGCGGGGAGTAAACTAACAAAAGCCCAAGAACTGGGTATTCCGGTCATCGATGAGGAAAAATTCACCAGGATGCTGGAGGATGCTTCATGATCGCGAAGCACGTTGAAGTGTTCGGTCGCGTTCAAGGGGTATGGTTTCGCGCCAAGACGAAGGAACAGGCGCAGCAGTTCAAGGTCAACGGCTGGGTTCGCAACACCGACGGCGGTGGCGTCGAGGCGCACCTGGAGGGCGAGGAAGACAGTGTGGAACGCCTGCTGACCTGGATGCACATGGGGCCGCCCCTGGCGCGCGTCGAACATGTCGACGAGGCCGACGTGCCGCCGGAGGGCTACACTTCCTTCGACATTCTGGTCTGATCGCCGTTTTTGCGCACATAAAAAAGCGCCGACCCGCGGGCCGGCGCTTTTCGTTTGATAAACGGATCGCTTTACGCCTCGTACGGCGTGTACTTCATTTTCAGCGCCGTCGCCACGGCCTCGTAAGCCACGGTGCCCTGATAGATGTTGATGCCCTTGCGCAACGCCTCGTTCTCGGCCACGGCGCATTCGAAGCCTTTGTCGGCCAGTTCGAGGGCGAAGTTCAAGGTGGCGTTGGTCAACGCGTAGGTGCTGGTGCGCGGCACGATGCCCGGCATGTTGGTCACGCAGTAGTGCACGATGCCGTGCTTGATGAAGGTCGGCTCGGTGTGCGAGGTCGCGTGAGCCGTTTCCACGCAACCGCCCTGGTCGATGCTGATATCGACGATGGCGCTGCCCGGCCGCATTTTCTTGATCATGTCGACGGTGATCAATTTCGGGGCCTTCGCGCCGGGGATCAGCACCGCGCCGATCACCAGGTCGGCTTCGGCCACCGCCTGCGCGAGATTGCCGCGGTTGCTCATCAGGGTGACGACCCGGCCGCGATAAATGTCGTGCAGGTAGTGCAGCCGCTCGGGACGCGTGTCCAGAATGGTGACCTGCGCGTTCATGCCGACCGCGATTTCGCACGCCGCCGCGCCGGAAACGCCCGCGCCGACGATGGTGACCTTCGCCGGAGCCACACCGGAAACGCCGGCCAACAGCACGCCGCTGCCGCCGTTGCGGGCCTCGAGGCACCACGAGCCGACCTGCGGGGCCAGCTTGCCGGCGACTTCGCTCATCGGGCTGAGCAGCGGCAGATGGTGTTCGGCCGTCTCGATGGTTTCGTAGGCGATGCCGATGCAATTGGCCGCCACCATGGCCTCGGTGAGTTCCCGCTCGGCCGCCAGGTGCAAGTACGTGAAGATCAATTTGTTCTTCATGAACTTGTACTCGACCGGTTGGGGTTCCTTCACCTTCATGATCATTTCGGCCTTGCCCCAGACTTCCGCGGCTTTGGGCAAGATCGTGGCGCCGGCCGCCTTGTACTCTTCGTCGGTGATGCCGCTACCGACGCCGGCGTTCTTCTCGATGTAGATTTGGTGACCGTGCGCGTTCAAGGCCGACACGCCGGCCGGGGTGATCGCCACCCGCTTTTCTTCCGTTTTAATTTCCTTGGGTACGCCGATAATCATGAGAGTCGCTCCACCTGTTTGGGATTAGTCTGAAGAATCGAAATCGTCTCCTGAATGCCAGATGATAAACGTTCCAAGGTTTGGACTATATCGTGATCCCATCCGGCCGTCAACGGTCATTTTTTCGGCTTTTTTCCGGTCCGTTTGCCGTTTTCCACCAACGGAATCAGGTAGGTCGTGCCCGACAAGCCGCGGGTGAACGACGCTTTCATCCGTTTGGCCTCGGCGGGCGTCAGCTTTTCTTCCTTCAGCTTGCGCTCGAGTTCGATCGAATAATTGCGCTCCAATTCGTCGGGGTCGTAGCGCACGAAGCTGATCGATTCGCGGATGGTGTCGCCGCGGACGATTTTCTGGACGTGCGCCCGCCCGTCGTCGCCGACCACCACGATGACCTCGTTGACCTTGCCGAACAGGTTGTGGAAATCGCCGATGATGTCCTGGTACGCACCGACGAGGAAAAAGCCGATCCAGTAAAGGCCCTTGCCGGTTTTGTGCAATTCCAGGAAGCGGCGTTCGTCGTGCACGTCGATGAAATGATCGATCACGCCGTCCGAGTCGCAGGTGATGTCGCAGAGAATCGCGCCGGTGTCGGGCGTTTCGTCCAGGCGGTGGATCGGCATGATCGGAAACAACTGCTCGATGGCCCAGGCGTCGGGCATCGATTGGAAGACCGAAAAATTGCAGATGAAGCGATAGGCCAGATCGCGCTGCAGGTCGTCGAATTCCTCGCGGAGCGGCCCCCGCTCGCGCTTGGCGAACCGCACAGCCTTGAGGCAGATGTCCAGAAACCAGGCCTCGCCGCGCGCCCGGTCTTCCAGCTCGATGAACCCCAGGTTGAACAGCGAGGTCAGTTCGTCGCGATGTTCGAGCGCGTCGTGATAATACTCGCGGTAGTTCTTCTGCGAGATGTTGTCCCAGATGTCGTACAGCTCGTGAATGACCTGCGGGTCGTCGTCGGTCACGGCCAGCTTTTCGGGATCGATGATGGTCTCGGGCGCCCGGTGCACGTTGACCACGGCGACCGCATGGTGGGCCGTCACCGAACGGCCGGATTCGGATACCAGGACCGGCGGCTCGATGTTTTCAGTGGAACAGACGTCCATGACGGTATAGACCACGTCGTTGGCGTATTCCTGGATCGAGTAGTTCATCGAGGCGTCGCTGCTGGTCTTCGAGCCGTCGTAATCGACACCGAGCCCACCGCCGACGTTCAGGTATTTCAAGGAAGGCACCTTCTTCTTCAGCTTGGCGTAGACCCGCGACGCTTCCTTGATCATGTTCTTGATGCGTTTGATCTCGGTGATCTGGCTGCCGGCATGGAAATGCAGCATCTCGAGCGAATCGATCTTGTCCGCCTCGTCGAGGATGCGGATGATCTCCAGCACCTCCGCCGTGGACAGCCCGAACTTGCTTTGCACGCCGCCCGATTCCTCCCAGCGGCCGCTGCCCCGCGCGTCCAGGCGGACGCGCATGCCCAGCGAGACCGTCACGTCCTCGCGCTCCGCGATGGCCAGCGCGCGATGCGCCTCGGGAACCGATTCGATGATGACGATCACGTTGCGGCCCATCCGCTTGGCGTCCATCGCCACGGTCAGGTAGTCGTCGTCTTTGAACCCGTTGCAGACGAACAGGGCTGACTCGCTGAACGGCAGGGCCAGGCCGACGTAAACCTCGGGCTTGGAGCCGACCTCGATGCCGTAATTGAACCGCCGGCCGACCTTCAGAATGGTTTCCATCACTTCGCGTCGATGGTTCACCTTCATCGGAAAAACGCCCTGATAATGGCTCGGGTATTGGAATTCCTGAATGGCGTTGGCGAAGGCCGTGTGCAGCATTTCGATGCGGTGTTCGAGGATCTGCGGAAAGCGGAACAGGTACGGCGGGGTCAGGCCCTTGTTCTGTACCTGGTCCACCAGATCGTACAAGTCCAGCCGCTGATGGCCGTCCGCGTTCACATCGACCTGGACGTGGCCCTTGTTGTTGATCGAAAAGTAGCCATTGCCCCAACTATCCGGAAAATACGTGCGCTCGGCCTCGCGAAATTTTACCGGCATGGCCACCCCTCCTTTCCCGAACCTCGATGCATGAAACACGGTGCGGCGAATCGGCCGAACCCGGCCGATTTTCGGACAGACTAATAATCCGCTTTCGGAAGCGAGTCAAACGTTTTTTCGATCCGCGACTCACTACCCTGCTCGACCTCGATCAGCAGTTGCCGGCGTTCGCCGCGGTCGTCGACCAGAACCAGCACGTGGCGGCCGACCGGCACCTCGGCATCGAACGGCGTTTCGCCGACTTTTTTCCCCTGCCGGTAGATCGTGCAGTGCCGGCCGACGTCGATCCGCACCTTGCCGGTGAAGCGGAAGTTCTTCTTCCAGACCTCGCCCTTGGCCAGCACGATTTCCTCGTGGTGATGGATACCCAGCGTTTCGTTGATCAATTCGAGTTGGTGTTGGCCGGCGGGGATTTCCTCCTTGGTCACCGGCGTGGACCCCAGGACTTTGCCGTCCAATTTGACGTAGACGCGCGGCAGGCTGGTCACGCGCAATCCCGCCTCGCCCTGCACCAGGGTAAAGGTCAGGATTTCGGTCTGGTCTTTCGCCAGCGTTACCACCTTCTGCACGGGCTGGTAGCCGGGTTTGACGACCCGCACTTCCAGGGGAGCATTGGCGCGCGGCTTTTTGACGGAAAGCGGCGTGGCATCGGCGAGTTGCTGATTGTCGATGAAAACGGCGGCGCCGGCGGGCGCCGATTCGATCCGCAATTCCTTGGCGAGATCCGGCAGATCGTTGTCGAGCACGAAATAGGTGCCGCCCGGTTGACGGCGGGTGAACTGCCGGTCGAAGATCCGCAACGTCTGCGCCCGGCCGCCGACGATCCGCAAATCGGCGGCGAAGGTTTTGGCGACGCCCTCGCCCGCCAGCCAGACCCCGACGGCCCCGTCGTCGCGGCGGCCGATCGCGTACTCGCCCCGCCGGACCTCGTACTGATCCGACAGCCGGTCGCGATCGCGATCCAGATGAATCACCCAGGTCCAGGTATGGTCGTGGCGGAATTCCAGAAAACCATACTCGTAGCCCGCGTCGGTTTGTTGCCAGAAGGTGTAGGCGCCGAACAGCTTGTCGGGGGTCAGCGTCATATCCGGCCCCTGGTAATCGGGCAGCTCGGCCTCTTCCTCGCGGGTCTGCGCCAGCAGCGGCAGGCAAAGCACCGCCAACAGCCAGCAGGCGACAACGATGGCTTTTTTCATCCGGTCTCATCCTTTCCGCGGTCGGGGAAATGTCCGAATCGGCTCTACATTAATCGAAAACGCCCGGCGGGAAAACAACCATCACCCGACCGGCGGCCGGCAAAATCTCCCGCGGCCGCGCCGGGAACCGGCCGGGCCATTTTCCGCTTGACAGAAAGTCGCGTCTCTGTATGATGCGCGGCGGAACGGATCTGTAGCTCAATCGGTAGAGCAGCGGACTCTTAATCCGTTGGTTCGGGGTTCGAGTCCCCGCAGATCTACAAAACCCGGAAAGCACCCCGCTTCCCGGGTTTTTTATTGTTGTACCGGATAGCCGAATTGCCGGCGGAAGTGTTCGACGGCCTGCTTCTGGATATAGAAAATGAAGAAGACCGACGAATAGTGCCCGGTCGGGATGACGATCCGCCGGGGCTGATGCGCGGCGTTCCACCACAGGCTCGACAATTCCCACGGCACGACCTGATCGAAGCGCGGCGAAACGAAAAGGATCTTTTTCGGGTCCAGGCGCGGCGCCAACACCGCCGGATCCAGGTCGGCGGTGGCTTTGTAGGCCTCGCGATAAAATGCCTGGTCGTCCCAGCCGGTCCGCTTTTTATAGGCGTTGCGCACCAGGACGACTTCCTCTTCCTGGCTGATCACGATCAGTTTCGCCAGATTGCCCCCGTTGAGCATCAGAACCGCCGCCGCCGGCCGGTCGTCGACCGCCAGCAACATGCTGGAGAAAAAACCGCCCATCGAAATCCCGCTGACGCCGATGCGTTTCGCGTCGATCTCGGGCAGCGTTTCCCACCAGTCGAGGCCCCGTTGCATGTCGACCACCGTGCCGATTAGCACCGTCCGGGTTTTCGGCAGGCCGGTATCGGGCTCGAACAACTCGGCCTTGCGTTCGAAGCGCAACACGTGGAAGCCCTCGCGGGCGTAAAACTCGGCGAACCAGATCGATTCGGAATAATCGCCGCCCAGGATGGGAACCTGGATGATGCCGGCGCGCCGGTGCGGATCCTTGACGCGATAATACCAGGCGACCACTTCCTTGGCGTCGAGCTGATCCTGGAAATAGGACGGAAAGGTGACGCGAAAAATCTCGTAACCCGGCCGATCCTCCATGAACTGCATTTGCACGTCGAACGGCTTCTTTTCGTAGGCGAAATTTTTCAATGCCTGCTCGAGCGTCGGCGGCTGGCCCTCCGGTTTCAACTCGACCCGCGGCATGCCGCAGCCGGACGAGAGTGCCCAAAACGAGCCGAAAAGTAGCAAGACGATCGCAATGCGGATGGCTTTCATCGAAACGGGCCTCGCTTGCCGTTGGCGTTAGGGTTCACGGTTGTTTTAATGATTTTTCCGCCGAGATACAATCGCCGCAAACCGGTTGAATTTTTATCGGAATTTTGCCATGGTGAAGCGGTTCGCGCTTTCAACCCAACCCATGGAGGATAACCAACATGAATTTCACCGGTCGGCTGCCCTTTTTCGTGTTGTTTTTAACCTTCCTGACGGGCGTCCTCGTTTTTTCCACTCCGGCGCGCGCCGCCTGGATATACGAAACCGTCGCCAGCACCGGCGATCAGGGGCAGTATTCCTCGTTGGCCCTGGACAGCGCCAACACGCCGCACGTCGCCTTCTATGACGCCTCGAACGGCAAGCTCCGCTACGGCTACCGCGATTTCGCCGGCTGGCACGTCAGCGATGTCGATAGCGGCAATCGCGGCGACTACGCCCAAATCGCGATCAACCCGGTCAACGACTATCCGGCGATCGCCTACTACGACCAGGAGGGCGGCCGCCTGCGCTATGCCTATTGGGACGGCGACGACTGGAACATCGAGGTGATCGACGAGAACGAGGACGACGGCTACATCGGCGACTACTGCGACCTGACGTTCAACGCCGACGGAACGCCGTACATTTCCTATCACTTCGACGAATCGTGGTTCGAAAACATGGGAACGCGCGTCGCCTGGCGCACCGCTCCCAATACCTGGTCCATCCACGACCTCGACGTGATCCTCAGCACCGCCGGCGTCACCAACTTCGGCCGCCATACGGCGATCGCCATGTCCACCGCGAACCGGCCGCAGATCGCCTACCGCGACGACATCCTCGGTTACCAGAAATTCGGCTGGCTGGACGGCGGCGGCTGGCACTTCGAAATCGCCCTCGATTGGGAACAGGCCGGCGAACAGCCCTCGCTCGCCCTGGACAGCGGCGACAACGTCTTCATCAGCTCTTACAACACCGAGACGATCGGCGACGAATGCGCCTGCATCATTTCGAAGGTCGCCGGCGACTGGGCGCTGGAAAACGTCGAATGCGGCGCGGGCAATTTCGGCCAATACACCAGCGTGGCTGTCGACGGCAACGACGCGCTGCACCTGGCGTATTACGGCGCCGACCGCCTCAATTACGCGGTGGAAACCCCTGACGGCTGGGATATCTCGGTCATCGACGAAACCGGCGTCACGGGCCTGTTCGTCGGCCTGGCGCTCGACGGCGACGCCCATCCGTACTTCGTCTATTACGACAGCACCGCCAAGGACGTGAAATTCGTCTTCGTGCTCGATCCGCCGGCCGTCGCGGCCATCGATCCGGACAACGCGCCCAACACCGGCCCGCTGACCGGCGCCGCCGTCACCGGCGACCGCTTCGAAGCCGCCAGCGAGGTGGCCTTGGTGCGGCCCGACAGCAAGGTGACGATCGCGGGCGAAAACGTAACCGTCCTCTCCGGGCAATCCCTGACCTGCGACTTCGAACTGGCCGGCGTGCTGCCGGGCGTTTACGCCCTGCAGGTTTCCAACCAGGCCGGCACGACCACCCTGGAAAACGCCTTCACCGTCACCACGCTGTCGCCGGAACTGACCTCGATCGCCCCCGCCAGCGGCGGCAACGACGAAACCGCGTTCGCGGTCGAACTGTCCGGCAACTATTTCACCCTCGACATGACCGTCAGCCTGAAGCGCGACGGCGAGTGGGACATCGTGGCGAGCGGCGTCGAACTGACCGACACGACCGCCGCGACGGCCGTCTTCAACCTGAAAAACGAGCGGCCCGGCGACTGGGACGTGGTCGTCGAAACGCCCTACGGCGCCGCGACCATCGAAGACGGCTTCGAGATCTTCTGCGGCGAGCCGGTCGCCGACTTCACCGCCGTACCGAAAGCGGGATACATCCCCCTCACCGTGCAGTTCGCCGACGCCTCGGCCGATTTCGGCGGCTGCGAAATCACCGCCTACGAATGGGACTTCGGCGACGGCGGCACCTCGACGGAAAAGAATCCGCAGCACACCTACGAAACGGCGGGGATTTACTCGGTGACCCTGACCGTCACCGCGCCCGGCGGCACCGATGCGGCCCTGAAAACCGACTACATCAAGGCCGATGCCCTGCCCGGCGACGACGATGACGACACCGCGCCCGTCGACGACGATTCGGCGGACGACGACGATGACGACAACGATAACGACGACAACGACGACGTGGTGCTGCCCGACGACGACTCGCCGCTTCCCAACGCGGGCGACGACGACGAGGACAGCGGCTCCTGCGGCTGCTGAACCGAAAGGCCCATTTCAAAATGCGCGCGGCGGGGATTCCTCCCCGCCGCGTTTGCAAAATACCTTCCCCCCCAGGTTTTTCCGTTTCACTGTTTCAAAACTCATAGAAAATTTCAGCCGGGTTGCGGTTTGATCTCTGATTCGGAACGGTTACACTGCGTTATCAGACGGTAAGGGCACATGATTGTTGCGGTTTGATCTCTGATTCGGAACGGTTACACTATGCGTACATCGCTTCTCTTGAGTCGCCATGTTGCGGTTTGATCTCTGATTCGGAACGGTTACACTGGAATATCAGCGGGCGTACATGGCGACGCCGTTGCGGTTTGATCTCTGATTCGGAACGGTTACACTGGACGAATTCGCCGGCCACAAAGCGCCGCGGTTGCGGTTTGATCTCTGATTCGGAACGGTTACACTAATTTACAGCGGAACAGGTAGTTCAAGCTGGTTGCGGTTTGATCTCTGATTCGGAACGGTTACACTCAATCGCATATCGCGAGAGCGCCGGCCGGGGTTGCGGTTTGATCTCTGATTCGGAACGGTTACACTACCAGATCGAGAAGCAAATCAGATCGACCGGTTGCGGTTTGATCTCTGATTCGGAACGGTTACACTCGGCGGCGTCGCGTTCGGAATATTCCAGTGTTGCGGTTTGATCTCTGATTCGGAACGGTTACACTCCGTCCGGTTCGCACCGCTCGACCCCTCTCGTTGCGGTTTGATCTCTGATTCGGAACGGTTACACTCCATTGCCTGGGCGGCCATCGCCGCCAGGAGTTGCGGTTTGATCTCTGATTCGGAACGGTTACACTCTGTTTCACCCGGCCGGTTTTGATGAGCCTGTTGCGGTTTGATCTCTGATTCGGAACGGTTACACTTGGACCTCTCTCCTTATTTGTTGATTTGCAGTTGCGGTTTGATCTCTGATTCGGAACGGTTACACTTCTACAGGACGACGACTATTGCAACATCGAGTTGCGGTTTGATCTCTGATTCGGAACGGTTACACTGCGAATAAAATAGAAACAGGAGGGGAATGGTTGCGGTTTGATCTCTGATTCGGAACGGTTACACTGCCGGCGCCAGGTGTCGATCGCATTGTAACGTTGCGGTTTGATCTCTGATTCGGAACGGTTACACTAAGACGCCGCGCCGCCGACGACCAACGATTGTTGCGGTTTGATCTCTGATTCGGAACGGTTACACTAAATACAGTTCGTCGGTCACTTCCCCGGCCGTTGCGGTTTGATCTCTGATTCGGAACGGTTACACTCTCGAAACCGTGTCGTTCACGGTCAATCCGTTGCGGTTTGATCTCTGATTCGGAACGGTTACACTTAATATATTCCGGGAGATTCAATAACTGTTGTTGCGGTTTGATCTCTGATTCGGAACGGTTACACTTGATGGTGCCGACGACAATTAACTGGATGTGTTGCGGTTTGATCTCTGATTCGGAACGGTTACACTACACACCGCCGAGTAGCAACATGCGAAACGGTTGCGGTTTGATCTCTGATTCGGAACGGTTACACTAAATTACCTCGCAATCCGTGGGGGCGTTGGTTGCGGTTTGATCTCTGATTCGGAACGGTTACACTCAGCACCGCGCGGCTTCGCTAAGTCGACTCGTTGCGGTTTGATCTCTGATTCGGAACGGTTACACTGCCGGCCTATGTCGGGAATCGTCAACGGCAGTTGCGGTTTGATCTCTGATTCGGAACGGTTACACTAGACGACACTAAAACAGGGGTGATTTTGGCGGGTTAAAGGCAATATAGGTTTAAAAAAACGATAGTTGTTCGGCTGCTTTTTCATTTTTCTCCCGTTTTTTCCCGTAGTAGATCCGCATCCGCGTGAATTGTTTATCGGTCAGGGTGAGCACCCTCACCTGTCCGGCCGGCGGCAGATTTTTCTGCACGCGGTTTTCGTGCACCACGGCGTTTTCCTCGCTCGGGCAGGCGCGGCCGTACACCGAATATTGCAACATGGTGAAGCCGTCCTTCTTCAAGCGCGAACGAAAACGCGTGTACTCCCGCCGCGCCTTTTTGCTGTCGGTCGGCAAATCGAACAACACCATCACCCACATGGTACGGTATCCGCTGACGATCATGACGCCGGAAGATCCAACTTGCGCCGCTCGCCCGCCAGACAGGCGGCGAGCGAGGCGGCGGTTTTCTGCATCGCCACTTGCACCGGCCCCTGGCCGCTTTCCAGGCGGATCGGCTCACCCAAAATCCGCAACAGACTCGCCTTGCTTTCCTTATCGAGTTCCATGACCCCTTGAAGCCACAATTGATGCACCCGCGCGTCGACCAACGGCCGGTAGGGTTCGAGCAGGTCGTCGGCGAGGCAAAACGCGTTTTGCCGATTGCGGTGGTGCAGGCCGATCGCCGGGTGCAGCCCGGCCCCGACGACGGCACGCGCCATAGCCGCGCGCAGGGTCATGTAGCCGAAGTTCAGCAGGTTGTTGGGCGGCGCGCCCTCGCGGTCGCGGCGGAAATCGGCGCCGAAGAGTTCCGGCCAGTAAAACCGGGCGCCCTGGGCCTCGGTATTTTCCTCGTCGCCCGATTTGACCGTTTGGGAAAGTCGCGCCAGCCGCAACCGCGCCGCGCTTTCCCACGGCAACAACCCAGCCTGGGCGCGCAGCTTGGCTTGCACGATCTGCCGCCAGAGTTGCTTGGCCTGCGGCTTGCCGGCGGCGATCTGCGTCCGGAGCCGTTCGGTCAACAGTTCGTTGCCCTCCAGCGGCAGCAAGAGCCCGGCCGGCAAATGATCCTCGCCGCAAACCAATACCGCCCCGCCGTCGGCCAGCACTTGCGCCAGGGCGCGCTGAGTGCAGGTCATCCGCAACGAATCCAGGATCAACAGGCCGATGTCCTCGCTGGGCACCGCGCCCGTTTCCTCCGCCTCGGCGCAAAAGACGATCTGCTTGTCCCGCGTTTTCACGTGGGTGCAGCGCCAACCGGCCTCGACAGTGCGTTTAATCATTGAACGGCAGTAATCGGCCCAATGGATCAACCATGACTTTTACCGCATTTCTTTTTCGAAGTGCTTCGCTTTTTACTTGAAAATGAATCGGAGGTTTGTGACTTTCACTTGGAGTGCCTGCAAAAACGTGGTGCCGAAAATCTATCCGTCCGTCCTGGCAAATTTTTTGCACACGTAAAAGCAACTGCTCATTCTCATGTTCAACAACTATCATCTCATTGATTTGCAATGACATGACCAGTTTCCCATCGTTTTCCTGAATCGGGCTGCCAATTGGTTCATTATTTAATTTTCTTCGAGCCGCCTCCATCGTTGTTGTTACACGAAATGTCCAGACGGCCTTGCCGTTTTTCGTTTGTTTTTCAAAAAACGACATTTCATGATTATTCCCAGGTTTTACGACTCGATACGGTTTTGTCACCGGCTCATGAAGCAGGTCTTTTCTGGAATCCTTAATATTTTTTTTCAATGGATACACCATATCTTCCGATGAAATACTTTGATGTATTCTTACTTTTCTTATTGGAATGGACTCCGGAAGCGCCGGATTCTTCAGCCGCTTTTTTTCCGATATTGGCAGTTGAGGACAAGTTTCCCAAATTTTTTTCGGAAACAAACCCTTTTGGTTTGGGTCACCCCCATTCCTTCTAATATGATCGAGTATTATTTTTTTTATATTATCATTTGGTATTTCCTCTACCATTGCCCCAGTCAGTTCATTAACTTTAACACGATAGGCAATTTCTTTCGAATCACTAGTCGGTCCATAATTTGTTAATTTATGAAATAGGCCCGAGATACTTGTGTTAGCAACATGTGAGACTAATAAACCTGTAGTTTTTATTTCCCGCTCACCAATTTGCCAAACGCGTTCGCGGCGGCAGATGACCTCGACGACATTCTCCCTGAAGCCTTCCCAAGGCGGCAACAACGGCACCTGGTGCGGATCGTCATCGCGCCGGACGGCATCGGACAGGGCCTTGATCGCCTTGCGGCTGGTGCAACCGATGACCACGGCGTCCACCGCGTGGTGCCGATGGTCCTCGCGATTTTTTTCGCCGTCGTCGTAACCCAGCACGAGATTGAGGCCCCAACGGCGGCGCAGGATCGCCGTGACCCTTCCCGGCGTGGTCAAGACGGCACGCTGGCCGACGCGTAATTCCTTGGGATAAAGCAGATTCAGGTAATCGGCCAATTCGCGGCTGGCGTATTGCGTATCGACCAAACGGCGATCGATGGCCTCATCGGCGTCCAGCTCGGCCTGGCTGAACCGTTTTTTCTTGCCGTGCGAAAAACTCATTTCGGAAATGCGGACGATCATTTCCTGGAACGCTTCGCCATCCGGCCCATTCTTCCATTCGAAGGGCGTGCGATTACCCTTTTCGCGGTTGGCCTCGGTGAAAGCGAGCACCTTGTTCTCGTAGCCGTTATCCAGGCTGCGCGAAAACGGCAGGATGTGATCGACTTCGACGACATTGGCAATTGACAGCAAATCGGCGGCGCCGATCGCCTTGCCGGTATAGGGGCATTGCCAATGTTGATCCTGCCACAGGCGGAAGCGCAACTTATCCTCGTTTTTCGGATTGGCGCGGCCGTGATCCTTGTACCAATCCTCGGCAATCTTGTTTCGCGCCTCGTTGTCGCGATTGAGGGTGACGGCATGGTCGCGGTCGTCGCGGTTCATTTTCAATTGCCGGGCGAGTTCCACCACGATGCGCTCGGGTTTGCCGTATTCGCGGATCAAGGCATTGACCACCCGGCGGGTTTCGGTAAGGCACCGCCTGACGAGTGGATTGGTGATGCCGGTGGGCGGCTTGGGCAGTAAATCGTGGACTTGATCATTCTCGGTCGTTTGCAGCTTGCCGTCCTTTTTCGCCTCGTCAATGGCGTCGGTCTCGATCAACCCGGCTTCCAGGTAGGGCAATAATATTTCCATCGCCTTCGCGGAGAAACGCAGATAGCCGTCCGGGGCGGAAAAGCCTTGCAGATCGGCGATTTTTTCGGGTTCAAGCGGAAAAGCGCGGAGGCAATCGGCCAGCTTTCCCGGGTCTTCCTCCTCGACAATGATCCGTCGCAGAAGTTCGCGATCTTCCTCTCGCAAGGCTTGCCAATGATCCTCGCTAAAAGCTTTGATCAGCGCGGCGTCCACTAGATTACCCTTCATAGCGAGCCGCTTCGCGGCTTCGAGATTGAAGGTCCAGCCATCCGGTACGCCAAGCATTTTTCTCATCTTGGTGAACTTCATTTCCTTTTGGCGGCTCAACTGGTGAAGAATTTTTTCGCGCTCTTCGACGGTCAAGGCGCGCGATTCGCCGCGATTGTTATTGAGGCGCAGATTGTTGACCTCTTTGAGGAGACGGAACTGCTGTGCGATCCACGAACCCACGGCACACCGTTTTTCACCGGGAATCAACGAACAGTCGGCTAATTGCGGCGCGCGCAAAGCGTTGGCGCGCGGCGGTAGGGCCTGCCGTCTTTCCTCGGTTACTTCGAACGGCCGTTGAAAAAAGATGGCTTGACGAAGGTCTTCCTGTCGCTCGGGCGTCAACAGATCGGCGTGAAATTTCGCTTGCCTCTCCCAGATCGAAGCGAATTCTTCCTCGTACATGCTCCGGCAGGTATGTTGTTTGCGAATGCGCGGGACTTGCGCCGTCGCCAATAAAAAGGGTTCCCTGGCACGCAAACTGAAATACTCGCCGACTGTCCGGCTTTTCGCCGTGGCCATGTCGGCGGTCAACGCGCCGATTGCCTTGGCGATATCTCCGCTGTCTTTTTTTTCCTTTTCGCTTTTCCGATTGGATTTGAAACCACGCCGCTGCGCCAAATGGTAAAAGGCCCGTCCCAATTCGAACGGCGCCAGTTTTTCATCCAAGGCCCGGGCGCGACAAAGATAAGGATCGAGATTAAAGACCTGGCGAAGTTCCGCTTCGTCCTTGGGTAACAGATTCATCCTCTGCAGGAGATGCAATACCTTCGTTTTTCGCCGAGCCCGGCGTTCTTTTACCCGACGGCTACCGCGACTGGTCCGCCGTTCCGCGTTTTTTGTTTTCAAATCAATTTTCTTGGCTTCGATTTCCGCGCCGGCCGGAAAAACTCGGACCCCAGCATCCACCAATTCCCTTGGGGCATCCTTTTCAATCCGGATGACCGCCCAACCCAAAGAGCTTTCACCTAAATCAATCCCAAGAATATACTTCATTTCCCTAACTCCTGAAAAATAGTGGAAAGAATAAATAGGATAGAGGAATTGATTCGAATAAAAAAGGCCTATTTTAATGGAAAATTAAAAAGAAGTTTTTCACCTATTAGTGAAATGGTGATTTATAAAAAAATCATATTAATTCTGAAATAAAATGATTGACAAGCAAAATGAATAATGTGTATAGATGACTTGTAACCATTCCGTTTCAGGGATCTTATCGCAACAAGGCCCGCAAGGGCCGACCGTAGGCTCCGCCCCGCCTTCCGGCGGGGCGACCGATTTAATGGCACATTGAATAGTATGAAGTCGCCGCTATTCGGTTGGCGGCGCGGCCTCGCCTTGCTTGACTTCTCCGCCCTCGGCCGCGGGCGCCGGGCCGGGTTGCGGTTCGGCGGCGGGCTCGGGCAGCGGTTCGGGAATCGGCAGGCCGTCGACGGCGGCGGCGATTTTAAATACGGCCCAGACTTGCAGGATCATCGTCAGGAGAATGATGAGGCCGCCGACCGGCAGGCGCGGGAGCCACGACAGCGCCCAGGTGACGGCCAGCGCCCAGAAAAGCCAGGCCGACAGCGGGCGGCGGTCCAGCTTTTTGCGTTCGATGAAGGAATTGTAGTCGGCGGCAAAACCGACCATGACCACGAACATCCAGTAGAGGTTGAAAATCGGGATGAACGAATAACCGACCGCGCGGCCCGGCGTGGTGCGGGCGAAGCCGTCCTGAATCGCCAACCAGGCTTTGTGAAAGAGCGCCAGTCCGAACAACATGGCGATGAAAAGTAACAACTGCGACAGGCCCGTCTTTCCCCGGCCGGCGGCCGACCCGGTGATGCGGGAGATCGCCGCCAACAACAGAAAAACGCCCGTTCCGCCGCCATAAAACCATTTCGAGACCTTGATCATCCCACGACTCCGTGATTTTCGGTGTTTGCGGAGAATCCTCGGGCGAATCATATCGCGACGTAAATGAACTGCAAGCGTTTTGTTGCGCTTCCGCTGGAACCGGCCCTCGATTTATTCTGCCGGCGGACAATCCAGTCGCCGGCAGACTGCGTCGAGCGCCGCGCGGATCGCCGAGTCATTCGCCGTGGTGTCGGCCCGCGCTTCCCGCAGCAACTCCAGGGCCGCGTCGCGCCGCCCGAGTTCCGCCCAGCATTCGATCAATTGAATCCGCCACGACAGCCGATCGGCCGCCGCGGGATCCCCGGTCAATTCCTCCAGCAAGCGCGCGGCTTCATCGACCCGGCCGCTTTGCCGTAAAACGGCGACCAGCAGACCTTGCGCCGTGCGGCGGCGTTGCGGGTCCGGCGTCCGCCCGATCAGCGAATCCAGCCGCGCCCGCGCCTCGTCCCATTCCTTTAGCGCGATCAGCAAATCCGCGTATTCCAGCTCGACGTTCTCCCGAAAATCCGGATTCGTCCCCGGCTGGGCCAATGCCGCTTCCAACCAGTGACGGGCTGCCGGCCGGTCGCCCAGTTCCTTGGCCTGGCGCGCGGCGGCGGCGGCGGCATCGAAGCGATCGACCGCGCGCAACCGATCGTCGGCGGCGAGCGTGGCGTAAGCCGCCAACCGAGCGCGCGGGTCGGCGATCCCGGCGGCGAGGATCATCCGCTCGTTGAACGGCCGGACGCGCGCGAACGGATACAGCACGAAGGAGAGAATCAGCGCGGCGAGGATCAGCGCCGCCCGCGCCGCCCAGTTCGAGAAGATGGTTTGCGGCCGCGTCATGGGGTTATTTCCCACCGATGGTTTGCAGCACATACAGTTCCTGACCGGCCGCGACGAAATAAAAACCGGCGCAGATCAGGAACGCGGCCACGATCACGGCGCCGCGCCGAAGCGGCTTTTCCGCGGGCAACGCCCGCGCGACCGCCGCGCCGAAAAACGGCAGCAACAGCGGCAACAGCAGCGAATAATAGCGCGACCAATGGCAGTCCAGCCGGCCGGCGAGGTAATAGCCGTAAACCATCGCCAGATAGAGCCACAACAAACCCGCCAGGGCGCGCCGCGATTTTTCCTTCACCGCCGACCAGGTTCCGGCCAATCCTCCCAGCAACGGCACGATCCCGAGCGCACCGGCCAAATACGCCGGAAAAACCGCCCAATGCGGCGGCGGCACCGGTTCGGGATGGACGGTGTAATAGAAACCGCCGCGAAGGAAGTCGGCGAGTGAAAAATAGGTGGACGCGAAAACGGCCCCCGCCAGTGCCGCGAATCCGGCGAATACTGACAGCGCCGGTTTCCAGCGGCGCGATCCTAGAAACGCCGCGCCGAGACACGCCACGACGAACAACCCTTCAAAGCGCGTCAGCGTCGCCGCGCCGAGGGCCACGCCGGCCGCGAACGCCCGGCCGATTTTCCTGTCGTCCCCGTCGTTTCGCCAATACGGGATCAGTAGCCAAAAGCCCAGCCAGAGCAGCGCGAAAAACGGCATGAAGCCGGTCGTCGCGGCGGCCAGTTTGGCGAAGAACGGGTGAAGCGGCAGCGCGATCGTCGCGCCGCCGGCGATCGCCGGCCCGAAGAGCGCGCGATTGACGGCAAAAAACAACCAGAGAAACAGCGCCGCGCAACCGAGATCGACGATGCGGAGTTGCGGTCCGGGGACGCCGGCGGTCAGCGCCAACCGCAGCAGAAGAAAGTGCACCGGGCCCTGTGTAAAAGGCGGCTGGCCGTCACCCCGCGCCCACCGGATCGCCGCCTCCACACGGCCGGTCGCGTCGGCGTCCCACCCGGACGGAAGCTGTCCGCCGTACCAGGCGAGCCATCCCAGGCCGGCGGCGAGCCCCAGCAAAAGCAACGCCGTCTCCCAGCCGAATGCGCGTTTGGCCGCCGTATCGTCCAAGGTTTCGCCCGCCGTTTTGGGTTTTTAGGTATTGTAGCGGGCGCCATTAAATAAAGAAACGGAGCCGGGTAAGCCCTATGCAGTCCAACCCGACTCCGCCAAATCAAGCGTTTTTAGCAGCCGCAACCGCCTTCGTCGTCGTTGTCGTCGTCATCCGCGGTTCCGCTGTCGGCGGAATCGTTGTCGTCGTTGTCATCGTCGTCGGCGGGCGAGGCGTCGTCGTCATCCGCGCCGGGCACTTCCACCGACACCGGGCCGAAATCGACGTCGTTCTGGCCGGTGCCCTCGTAGTGCAAGAGATAGTAGTAGGTCTGGCCGGCTTCCAATCCCTCGTCGGTATATTCATAGGCCGCCTGGTTCGGCTGGATGAAACCGTCGTTGACGGCCTGGTAATCGCCGTCTTCGGTTTCGGCGCGCAACACCTTCCAGCCTTGCGGCCGGGTTTCGCGCACGGACGCCCATTTCAGAACCGCGGCATCCGGGGCTTTGTATTCGGCGGTGAATTTCCAGACATTGGTGGCCAGGACGTAGGAAGGCTCGCTGGAGAAACCGATCAGGACATCGATCGCATTGAACGCCGCCTGGCAGGACGGTTCGATGAACGAGGGTTTCGGATAAAAGCCCGTCACATCCAACTGGCTCGGGCCGAGTTCGAACGTGAAGCTGATGATTCCCTTGACGCCGTAAGCCCAATCCATCGTATCGCCGGTGGTCAGGTACAGGCCGGAGGATTGGGTCGGCGTGAACTTCGTTTCGGCGGCCATGTATTCGGCCAGGGTTTTGTGGGTGTAATAGTCGATTTGATCGGCGATGTGTTCGTACGTGTAGCCGAACGGATATAAAACGAGTTTGGCGTGCGAGTGCAACGAGAGGATCGTGGTGATATTGGCATGCGCGTTGACCAGATCCCGCAACGCGGCCGTCTCCGGTTCCGAGAACGCCGCGGTGCCGTGATAGGTGTCGGCGCAAGCCATCCCGGAGGAACCGACGCCGCCCCATTTGTAACCGTAATTGCGGTTCAGATCGACGCCCAGGCAGGCCGATCCGGCGTTGACCTGGCGATTTTTCCGCCACATGTGAAACGATCCGCCTTGAATGTCGAAAAGGCTGCCGTCGGGATTGAGGGTCGTGATCACGTAAATCTCGTGATTGTCCACGTATGCGGTCATCTTCTCATCGGTCCCGTAACCTTCGACGAGCTGGGTCGCCGTGTACAAGGCCACTTCCGGAGTGAGTATTTCCCGCGCATGGTGCTCGGCGACAATCACCACCGCCGGCAGCGACGGGTCATCCTGCAGCGGGTTGGCGCTGATCTTCAGACACCAGAGATTCCGGCCTTCCACGGTTTGTCCGAAAGTGAACAGGTCCGTGATTTCGGGATGCTGCGTATTCAAATCCTGCAAGGCGGTCAGTTGTTCGTTGTAGTTGTGATAGGGCGCGTAATTGGCGGGGAAATCCTTGGTATCCACCACCGGACTTTCATACAAAAAGCCAAGTTCCTTGATTTTGGGAAGCAGATCGTTCGGCACCCAGGCGGTGAGGTATCCTTCTTCGAGATTCACGTAATCGATCGAGAAACCAAGATTGGCCAATACCGTGCGATCTTCGACGCTCGGCGCTTCGATGCGGAGGTAGGTCCGTTCGCCGAAAAAATCGGCCTGAGCGGCGGCGGCAAACAACAGCAATGACAGAGCGATCAGCGATAGTAAAGTTCGTTTCACGAGGACGCCTCCCTTGTTCGTTTTAAATACGGATCGGCTGCCTGCGCGACTGGCAGCCGACCCCTTGGGCTGAAAAGTGTACACATTTGGATAAAGAAAGCAACCAGACCAACTTTTCCAAAAGCCGTAACTGATCAGAGGGAGGCGCGTTGATTCCGGCCGATGAAAGCGCTTAGCCGAGGTATATCCTCGATTTTGACCTTCACACCAAGCCAACAAGCAATCAATAAACGAATGGTCGAACCCGCCAAAGATTTTTATTTTGGATACAAAAAATCGCTTGCTTATCCGGCCCGGGCGGTGCTATGGATATTTACTGTCAACGTAAGGATGGGAAAAGGGCGCGGAGCGGCGGAACCGATCGGACGGCGGCTCGCG